>JBKHBQ010000087.1:0-13998 GCA_046542305.1 Bacteroidales bacterium | reverse complement strand
ACTGGAACCGGGTGATGTGATCGGTGCATTTACAGCAGACGGATATTGTTTCGGAAGTTCGGTATTCAATGGGAAAGACTTTGCTGTAAGTGCCTTCGGGGATGATGTATATACCCCTTCACGTGATGGTTTTAAAGAGGGAGAGCAAGTGCTGTTCCGCTTGTACCGGTCATCGGAGAATGCTGTGATTGACCTGACTGCAGTGTTTTCTCCACGCGAGCCTGATGCAGGTAGTTTTATCGAAAACGGGATTTCGGTTGTGACACTGTTGAAGTCCGAAGCTGCAACTGCCGGACCCAACCTATCCACGGCAATCACCATCCATCCCAATCCTGGAAACGGAGTATTTATCATCGGAGGGATTGAAAAAGTGAACCACATCAAGCTAATGAATCCGGAGGGACAGGTTATCCTTGAACTTAACCACGATGGCGCTGCCAGTACCGAACTTGATTTGAGGGCACTGGAAAAAGGTATGTACATCATCAGGATGGTCAGCGAAAGCTTCAGGATCAATCGAAAACTGATCATCAATTAAAGAATTAAAAATGTTCGCTTAAGTTGCAGGAGATTCCTCGCTACCAAATATCTCTGATCAAGGGTCTTTCGGGCGAAGCGAGAAATCTAATCATGAACCATATTTTGATCTTTACCCCGGACATTGTTGTGAAAAATATTCTGGCGAAATCAAAATAAACCGGAACGACAACGCTCCGGTTTTTTTGTTCAATTTACTATATTTGTATTCATCCAATCAGAAATATCTGATAAGGAATCCAGTTAATATATTTATTTACAATACATTAAATTATGAGAAATATTGTTACAAGCCTGAGTTTATTGCTCCCTGCGTTATTGTTACATTTATCTGTATTTGGCGGACATGTTGGCGACGAACGTGCATCGACGGTTGCCAAACACTTTTATTTTCAGCACTTTGGCAATGAAAGCGGTTTGAAAGTCCGGGAGATTGTTCCTTCGCTCATGTTAACAGCTACAGACGGGCAGGAAGAATTTTATCATATTTTTAACATTGGTGATGCAGGATATGTGATCGTATCGGCCTGGGATGGAGTACATCCGGTGCTGGCAGCGGGTAACCGGGGAAAGTATGCCCCTGATGAGGTAAGCCTGCCACCGGCCATGGAGGAAATGCTGGATGGATATACCCGGCAGATTTCCTATGCCATCAGGCATCAGTTGGAAGCCAATGATGAAATTGCCGCCGAATGGGAAAAATGGATGGAAGGCCCGCAAGCAGCCTCACCCTCCAGGTCGGTATCACCGCTTATCACATCCGCCTGGAACCAAAGCTGCTACTACAATGCACTGTGTCCGTACGACAACAACGCACCCTCCGGTTATTGCGATCATGTGCCGGTAGGTTGTGTGGCCATCTCCATGGGGCAGATCATGAATTATTATGAATATCCAGCAACCGGAACCGGTTCTCATACCTATTATGCCAATCCCTATGGCATGCAATCGGCTGATTTCGGAAATACCACCTATAATTGGTCCTCGATGCCCAACCAGCTTTACGGTCATAATACGGCTGTGGCTACCCTGCTGTATCATTGCGGGGTGAGTGTGGAGATGCAATACGGACCTGATGGTTCGGGGGCCTATACCAGCGATGCACGCAACGCGCTTGTTACCTATTTCAATTATTCAAATACGGCATCGTATGTTTATAAAAATTCCTACTCCAACACTGTCTGGGAACAGATGCTTCGCGCCGAACTCGACGAAGGCCGGCCGGTGATCTACCGCGGTCAGGGTTCGGGGGGCCATGCGTGGGTGTGCGACGGGTATACTTCATCCAACTATTTTCATATGAACTGGGGTTGGGGCGGCTACTACGATGCATACTTCTACCTTTCGGATCTTACCCCCGGCAACATGAATTTTACCATCGATCAGGCGATGATCAAAGGAATTTATCCTGCACAGGTCATGGCCCAGCAAATCATTCCGCTCGATGCGGGCTGGAATTCGGTGTCGTCGATGCTGATACCGCTGGATACCGATCCTGAAGAAATTTTTGGCGACATCTCCGCTGAAATGGTCATCATGCAGAACCTCAGCGGCGTATATTATCCCGCGATGGGTATCAATACCCTTGGAAATTGGGACCAACACAGCGGATATTTAATAAAGGTGTCGGATAATTGTACCCTGGACCTTTCCGGTTTCGAAATTCAGGACAGGACATTAACACTCAACAACGGATGGAATCTGATTCCCGTACTTTCGGATTGTCCGGTTGATACGGAAGAATTGTTTGAGCCAATTCAAAATTACTTACGGATTGTAAAAGATGCTGCAGGTACAGGGATATACTGGCCGGCACAGGAAGTGAACACGCTTCCGGTACTGGAGCCGGGGGAATCTTATTATGTAAAAATTTTTAGCAACCATAGCATTACTTTTCCGGTCTGTCCTTCCCGATCGGAATAGCCTTGATATTCAGCAAAACAAAGCTGCATAAATTATAAAAAAGAGTGGTCGGTTCTTTATCGGCTGCTCTTTTTTTTATAATTTTTTTCAGGGTTTGTTTTCTTTTGAATCAAAGTCCGGGTATTTTGGCATGAAAGTAATAAATAATATTTCCAAAATTTGGAAAATCGTGAAAGTTGATCTACTTTAGCAAAAGTTTTTTGAGGGAAAAGAACGACGATTTCAGCTTGGAGAACCAACCGATTTTACAGACTTATTACTTTTTCAGCCTGAAGAATGGTTCTGGATCTTCGAAGGGGGAGATCCGGCTGTTTCGCAGGTTTTCCAATGCGGAAGATATCCAGTACCTTGCCGCAGGAAACTACAATGTTCTGCTTATTATGGTGAATGAATACGGTGCGGATTTTACTTGCTTTCAAAACTGATCTTGAGGTACTTCAACAAAATGTATCAGAGTTTAATCCCGGATTCTACATCATCAGGAATTTGAATGCCGTAGCAATATGAAATGACTCATCATAAACTAATATCAACATAACTTCAAAACACTGAAGCCACCCGGTGCATGTGCGCCGGGTTTTTTTCGCTCACCAAGTTTTTTGTTCCTGTCGCGCTGCGAGAAATTAAGCAGCCGGAATGCATCCCTGATGTTTTATTACTACTTTTAGCCCTACTTTTGCAAAAACGGAATCATCGAATGCAATTTAATGACATCATCGGACAGGAAGAGATTAAAAAGCGGTTGGTCAATACGGTGAGGGAAAACCGGGTGGCGCATGCGCAGCTTTTTTTTAGCGCCGAAGGCCACGGCAAACTCTCCCTGGCAATTGCCTATGCGCAGTTTATCAATTGTAAAGATCAGGCAAAGCTCGAAAAGGAAGATTCCTGCGGAACCTGCTCGTCCTGTATCAAATACAATAAACTGATCCATCCCGACCTGTATTTTGTTTTTCCGGTGGCTGCCACCAAAGAGGTGAAGGATAAGCCTGTAAGCAGCAGATTTATGCAGTCCTGGCGCGAGCTGCTCTTCGAACACGATTACTTCGTTTCGTTGAACGACTGGTATAAAAAGCTCGATATTGAAAAAAAGCAGGCCGGTATCAATGTGTACGAATGCAACGAGATCATTCGCACCCTCAATTACACGAGCTACGAATCGGAATATAAGATTATGGTGATATGGATGGTGGAAAAACTGAATTACCAGGCTGCACCCAAACTCCTGAAAATTTTGGAGGAGCCGCCGGATAAGACGCTTTTCCTGTTGATTTCCGCTCAACCCGACCAGATCATTTCAACCATCCTTTCGCGATTACTGCTTGTAAAGGTGCCTAAAATTTCCGATCACAAGCTGGAGCAGGCTTGTGTGGAAAAACTCGGATTAAGCCGCGAAGATGCCGTGGCCACCACCAAACTGGCCAATGGCAGCTTTAAGCAGGCCATGAACCTGGTTAGGGAAAACGAAACCCGGCAAAAAAATTTCGACCGTTTTGTGTTGTGGATGCGCCTGTGCTATGCTGCTGATGTAACAGGATTGGCAGCTTTTAGCGAAGACATCGGACGCGAAAGCCGTGAAAGCATCAAGAGCTTTTTGCAGTTCGGAATGGGTGTGCTCAGAAATTGCCTGATGCTGAATTACACCGGCGACGCATTTGTTAAAGTTGTGGATCAGGAAAAATCATTTTTTAGAAAATTTGCCCCCTTTGTAAATAATGCCAATGCCGCTCGTTTCGCAGGCGAATTCGACCGGGCCATCTACCACATCGAACGAAATGCGCAGGCCTCGCTGCTCTTTCTGGATCTTTCGCTCACCGTGGCAAAGCTTCTAAAAATGAAAGAGATTAAGCAGGTTGTTTAGATTTTTTTACCTTTGTCGATTAAAGAATTTTAACATTTACGATTATTCTGCCTGACATGGAAGATAAAGACCTCCAATATAACGATCCGAAAAGTAACCATTTCCTGAGCCGCGGATGCTGCCATGCCCCGCAGATCTATCACGACAACAGCCATATCGCAGATCATCGCTGTTGCAAACTTGATGCCTACGACTGGCTGAAAGATATTGAGCTTCCCGAGAACCAACCGCCTTTCGATTGCGTGGAGGTGCGGTTCAAAAACAGCCGGAAGGAGTATTTCAGGCTCCCTGCGGAACTGAAACTGCAGCAGGGCGATATTGTGGCAGTAGAAGCCTCGCCGGGTCATGACATCGGCATCGTTTCGCTTACCGGCGAAGTGGTAAGGCTGCAGATGCGAAAAAAAGATATCATTCCGGATTCGGAGCAGATCAAAAAAGTTTACCGCCGGGCCCGCCTTTCGGATATAGAAAAATGGCTCAATGCGGTGGATCTGGAAGACCGCGCCCAGGTGAAAACCCGTAAGATTGCACGCGAGCTGGGGTTGGTGATGAAGATAAACGATGTGGAATACCAAGGCGACGAAACCAAGGCCGTATTTTATTATACCGCCGACGAACGGGTTGATTTCAGGGAATTGATCAAGGTGCTGGCCGACGAGTTCAAGGTGCGTATTGAAATGCGGCAGATCGGCGCCAGGCAGGAAGCTGCAAGGCTGGGCGGCATCGGTAGCTGCGGACGCGAACTGTGCTGTGCCACCTGGCTCACCGATTTTACCTCCGTCACCACCAGCACGGCACGCACACAGCAGTTATCGCTGAACCCCCAAAAACTTGCCGGACAGTGCGGAAAACTAAAATGCTGCCTCAATTATGAAAATGACGTGTACCTCGATGCACTCAAGGAATTTCCCGACGAAAGGATCGTGCTGAAAACAAGAAAAGGAGAAGCGATACATCAGAAATCCGACATCTTTAAAAAAGTAATGTGGTATTCTTATGTGGATGATCAGGCCAACCTGCTGGCACTATCCATCGATACCGTTCAAAAGATCATTCAGGAAAACAACAGGGAAAACCTGCCGCAATCGCTGGAGGAAATCGCCATCACCCGGGAGCAAAAAACCGATTACGGGTCAAATCTCGAAGAAGGAGACATCAGCAGATTCGACAACATGGAGGAAAAGCCCACCCGAAAAAAAAGCAAAAAGCGCCAGAAGCGATCGGGCACACCGGGTGAAAGAAATACCGGCGACCTCAGTGCAAACAACCGCGCTCCGGGCAACCGCAATCCCAACAGCAGGAATCCAGGTAATCGGGGCAGGGGAGATCAACCTCAGGACCGGAATCAGAACCGCAACCGGCGGCCTCCAAAAACGAATCCGTAAACCAACTAGGCTTTGCAGATGTTAAATGTCAAGGCCTTTTTTATGTCACAAAAACGACTCATCATATTGTTCGACGGCAAATGCAATCTATGCAGTTCATTTGTGCGATGGCTCATTCGCCGCGATCACCGCAAACGATTCCGTTTTGCCCCCCTGCAATCGGAAGCGGCTAAAAATGTTATGTCCGATCGCACCTTGCGAAAAAACAAGGACGAACCCCTTCAAAGTGTGGTGCTGATCGAAGATCAACGATTCTATTTCAAATCGGATGCGGTGCTAAGGGCTGCCGGAAAACTCGGTGGTGGCTGGAGAATTTTTACTGTTTTTAAGATATTTCCCCGCGGATTCAGAGATTCAGCTTACGATTTCGTTGCGCGTAACCGCTATCGCTGGTTTGGCCAGAAGAAGGAAATGATGAGGCCCGCAGAGAATGAGCGCGAACACTTTTTGTGATCCGTGGATTTGGCAATATGATCATGGGATTTTATCTGGTTTGGTCTGAACCCTTGCAGCACAAAATCGTTGTTTAATCCTAAAGGAATTAACTTTGCCGGCACGGAAGGTTTTTAAAAAAAAATGAAATGCCATGACAACCGAAATTAAAATTACTTCGCAGATAAAGGAAAAATCGAACCTGGCCATCCTCGCATCCGGTGTGGATGTGCTGCAGGAAGGTCACCTGACCCGTGAGGAAATCGACTACATATCCAAACAGCACACCGATCACAAAATCGACCGCTTTTCCTTCAACCGTTTTTCCCATCAGCTATTTGTGTACATCTTAAAACAGGAGAAAGAAATTCACAAAAGCCTCGAAGCCTGTCGCAAATTTGGCGATCACCTGCAGCAGGAACTGAACCGGCAGAAACTGGAGGAGGTAACCCTGACAGGTTTTGGAACCGACACCGCCCGATTACTGGCAATGGCCGAAGGTGCGGGGCTTGCGAATTACCAGTTTATAAAATATTTTAAAGACAAAGAAGACAAGCAAAACAGCCTGAAAACCCTGCTGATACACGGAAGCGATATCCGAAAGGAAGATGCTGAACGGCTTAACGTGCTTTTGGAGGCTGTATGCCACGCCAGAAATATGGTGAATGAGCCGGTGATGTATATGAACGCGGAGAAGCTTTCGGAAACCATCACGCAAATGGCAGCGGACGCCGGCATTAAAGCGGAGGTGTTCAATAAGAAGAAAATCGAAAGCCTGAAAATGGGCGGGCTGCTGGCGGTGAACAAGGGCAGCATCGATCCCCCGACTTTCACCATCCTGGAATATAAGCCCGGAAATGCGGCGAACGAAAAACCGCTGATCCTTGTGGGAAAAGGCGTGGTGTACGATACCGGCGGGCTTAACCTGAAGACCGGCTCGTATATGGAAAATATGAAGCAGGATATGGCAGGCGCCGCCGTGATGGCTTCTACCATTTATGCCATCGCGCGTAGCAAACTTCCGCTATATGTGATCGCACTGATCCCTGCCACCGACAACCGGCTCAACGGAAACGCCTATGCCTCGGGAGATGTGATCAGGATGTACAACGGCATGACCGTGGAGGTGATCAATACGGATGCCGAAGGACGCATGATTCTGGCAGATGCCCTCAGCTATGCAAAAAAATACGAGCCCCAACTGGTGATTGATGCCGCCACCCTTACCGGGTCTGCCCAGCGCGCCATCGGAAAGTACGGGCTGGCAGCCATGCATGCCGGTGCTGCCGAAGCCATGGAAAAGTTGAAATGCGCCGGCGACGCCGTATATGAGCGTGTGGTAGAATTCCCGTTCTGGGATGAATATGGAGAGCTGATGAAATCAGACATTGCCGACCTGAAGAATACCGGGCCTGCCGAGGCCGGAATGATCACCGCCGGAAAGTTTCTTGAGAAATTTACCGATTATCCGTTCATCCATCTCGATATTGCCGGCGTGGCTTTTAACGAAAAGCGCGACAGCTATCGCAATCAGGGTGGTACCGGCTTTGGTGTGAGGCTGCTTTACGCATTTGCCGAACGATATCTGACGGAGAGATCCTGATTTTTTTCATATATTTTTTGCTTCTATCTTAATTTATAGAGATGTGTTATATTTTTGTGGCTCACAAAAAAACTGAGTCACAATGAAAAAATACCTCTCTTTGCTCCTGTTCATTGGAGCGTTCACTCATGCAACATCTTTGTTTGCACAGCCTTGCGATCGTGAAACTGCAGCCCTGGTTGCCCACAACTTTCTGGAACGGCACAACAACGGGTATGCTGTCGATGCCGTCGAGGAATTCAGCCATCATGATCAAAATCTGGCATGGATTGCTCATCTGCAGCCGCAAGGCTTTGTGCTGATCAGTGCATCCCGCAATATGAGGCCTGTGCTGGCATATTCGTTCGAGAGCCGTTGGCATACAGGTGGAACGGAATTCGAAACCTTTACCATGCTCTTGCGGAAGGATTTGTCACTGCGGTTGCAACATGCCGGAGGGCTGCCGGAAGTACCGCAGGAAATTGCCGGCGAGTGGCAGTCGTACCTCACGGGCAGCCAGCCGGCACGATTCGAGCAATGGCCCCCCGAAGGTACCACACCCACCGGCGGATGGCTCTTTACCAACTGGACGCAGAGTGCACCCTACAACCTGATGTGCCCCATCGACGGCAATACCCACCAGCGAAGCTATGCAGGGTGCCCTGCCGTGGCCATGGCCCAGGTGCTGAATTGTTTGATGGAGATAAAGGCAGTGCAGTTTTCCGATGACGATGATTATTACCATAATTACGCGGGCAACCATTTCTGGATCGATGATGATTGGCAGGACCATGGATTTCCGGCGTTTGACAGCCTGAACCTTTACCTGGATACCATTCAGAATAATTACCTGGAACAAAAACCCCTGAATAATCTCCAGAAGGCTGCGCTCACTTTTGCCTGTGGAACGGCACTGAAGCAGGTATACAGTTCTTCGGTTTCCGGCACCTGGGGCATCGAACAGGCCATTGATGCCTATCAGCGATTCGGTTTTGAAGAATCGCGGCTGGTTTACGATTCTGACACATCGCTTTGCGCCGACTTGGCCGAAAATATCAAAAACGGCTGGCCGGCGCATCTGGGGCTGGTGGATCCGGGCGGAACCGTGGGACATAATGTAGTGGTTGACGGGTACAATACCGACGAATTTTACCACTTCAATTTCGGCTGGGGCGGATCGTCAAACGGTTGGTATACTATGCCGCCCACGTCTGCACCATACAACCTTACCGTGATCGAAGGTATTGTGATGGATATCAAAGGAATTAACCCGCATGTGGGAGTACCTGCCTCCGCTTCAAAACCGGATGGAAAAATTAAGTATCACCCTCAGCTTAATGAGGTTTCGGTAATGAGTAGCTCGCCGGTTCACGATCCGGTTCTTAAGGTGTACGATATTCACGGCAGGCTCATGTATAGCCTGGAGCCTCAGCATGTTGATGGAACCACGTGCAGGTTCAGCCTGCCCCGGATTCATCGTCAGATTCTCCTGATCACGGCTTTGGATGGCAGGTTGATTGTTGCCAAAGAAAAAATTATGCCCTGACCTTTTTAGCTCATTTGGCGGGTTTACACAACATTTTGCAGGCAAAGCTTGTTTTAGAAGTGTGAACACATTCAACTTCCGGCATATGTTTATTGTGGCTGCACTGCTGGCCATGCCATTTATGGTTGCTGCACAGTCGCCACACCCCATCCTGCGTGTATTTCAGGGGCAGGTCATAGATGATTATGTGCGCCTCAACTGGATCATTACCGGCGGCAATACCTGCGAGGGCATCCGCATACAACGGTCCGCCGCCGGAAGCTTTTTCACCACCATCGGAGAGATCGATGGCGTGTGCGGTTCGCCGGATGCGGATATTCCATACATATTCGTGGATGAAGAACCCCTGGAATTTCAAACGGGCTATTACCGCCTTGAACTGGGTACCCAGGGCTATTCTACGCCGGTAAGCATAACCTATGTTCCACTCAACAAGGAGGGTTTCAATCTCCAGATCGATCACGCTGCCAGGCGGGCCGTGGTTAATTTCGATAATCCTATGCAAAACGATGTGGATTATCAGTTGCTGAGCCTCAACGGAACCGTCCTGCTCAGTGGCTCGGTAAAAGCTTCAAATATCGGAATTCCCCTTTTCTATTATCCGCGGCAGCTTCTCATTCTCCAGGTGCGGAATGGCAACCGGCAATTTGCGGTAAAGATTCCCAATTTCTGATCATCGCCACACAATTCATGATTTCTTTCCCGTGTGCTGTTTTCGTTTATATTTGCAAAAAAACTGGACACATGAATAACGATACGACTGCGGTGAATGATAACGAACAGGTTCGCATCGGGTTTACCCACGGCGATGTGAATGGAATCGGGTACGAAATCATCATCAAAACACTAATCGACAGCAAGATCAACGAACTGATCACCCCCATTGTTTTTGGCCACTCCAAGGTGGCGTCATACCACAGGAAAACCCTTGGGCTGAAGGAATTCAATTTTAATCTGATCAAAAAGGCGGATGCTGCCAATCCGCGCAGGCCCAACATCCTCAATATCGACGAGCGTGATGTGAAGATCGACCTGGGAACGGCCACGGAAATCGGCGGCGAAATGGCGTACCTGTCGTTGAAAGCTGCCGTGGAAGCCATCGAACGCGACGAGATCGATGCCATCGTTACGGCGCCCATCAATAAAAAGAACATCCAGTCCCGGGAGTTCTCCTTCCCCGGACATACCGAATTTTTCGCCAACCGCTATCATGTATCGGACTACCTGATGCTGATGGTCAGCGGAAGCCTGCGAATCGGCGTGATTACAGGCCATATTCCCCTGCGCGAAGTCCCCGATGCCTTAAATGAAGATCTTATTCTGCGCAAAATCCATATTATGGACGATTCGCTCAGGCGCGATTTTGGCATCCAAAGGCCACGGATCGCCGTCCTTGGTCTGAATCCTCATGCCGGCGACAACGGGCTGCTGGGAAAGGAAGAGCAGACGGTGATTATTCCTGCCATAAAAAAAGCCTTTGATGAGGAACTGCTGGTATACGGGCCCTATCCTGCCGATGGGTTTTTTGGCACCTCCAATTACAGGAAATTCGACGGCATCCTGGCCATTTATCATGATCAGGGCATGTTGCCATTCAAAACCCTCGCCTTCGAAAGCGGCGTGAACTATACCGCCGGCCTGCCTGTGATCCGAACATCGCCGGCCCATGGCACGGCTTACGACATTGCAGGAAAGGATTTGGCCGACCCGGGATCCATGCTCTCGGCGGTGTACCTGGCATGCGATATCTACAGAAACAGGCAGATCTTTGATGAAATCACCAGCAACCCCATGCAAACCGATGATGAAGAGGACGAGTATAACGGAAACGGACAAAATGCTTGGAATGGCAGACACAACAGGTAATTTGCCGCGCTTTTCACTCCGGGAATAATATACAATACACAACCAGATTTATGCTGACACAGAAATTCGGTATTTGGGAAATTGCAGATGTTGTAAAAGGTGAATTTATTTCGGGCCGGCCGCCGGAGGATGTTCCGGTGAACGATATCCTGATCGACAGCCGGCGCTTGTTTAAGGCAGAGCATACCCTGTTTTTCGCCCTCATCAGCAAACGCAACGACGGGCACAAATACGTCGGCGAACTCTATCAGAAGGGACTGCGAAATTTCGTCATATCCAATCCCAACCTCGATTTTCAGGCTTTTCCCGGGGCGAATTTTATCCTCGTAGCCAAAACGCTCGACGCGCTTCAGGCGCTGGCTGCTGTTTACAGGCGCAAATTCAACATTCCCGTGATCGGCATCACCGGAAGCAACGGCAAAACCATTATCAAAGAATGGCTCTACCAGCTAACTTCGCCCGACAGGCGCGTGATCCGAAGCCCCAAAAGCTATAACTCGCAGATCGGCGTTCCGCTTTCAATCTGGCAAATGGAAAAGGATTACCAGTTGGCAATTTTCGAAGCCGGAATTTCGGAGCCTGAGGAAATGGGACGACTGCAGAAAATGATCAACCCGACGGTGGGTATTTTCACCAATATCGGTGAAGCGCACAGCGAGAATTTTATCAACCGGCAGCAGAAAGTCGGCGAAAAATTAAAGCTGTTTACCAAGGTGAATACGTTGGTTTACTGCCTCGATCATACCGAAATTCAGGAAGTGATCATCCGTTCGGAAATCCTCCAGAGCATCCGGCCGTTTACCTGGAGTCGCAAACAGGCTGCCGACCTGAAAATTACGGGCGTAATTAGGGAAGATAAACACCGGACAAAAATCTGTGGCATTTACAAATACGCGGAAATTGCCATCGAAATCCCTTTCAGTGATGAGGCCTCCGTAGAAAATGCCATTCACTGCTGGGCCACCTTGCTGCATTTCGGGTACGAACAGCCGGTAATTGCCGGACGCATGCCGTTGCTCACACCCATCGCCATGCGCCTGGAACTCATTGAAGGGATCAACAACTGCACCATCATCAACGACAGTTACAACTCCGACATCAATTCGCTGGCCATCGCACTGGATTTCCTGAATCAGCAAAGCCAGCAAAAGGAAAAAACCGTGATCCTGTCGGATATCCTGCAAAGCGGCAAGAGCGATGTTTACCTCTATGGAAAGATTGCCGAAATGCTGCGGCAGAAAGGGGTGAAGCGCCTGATTGGGATCGGACCTGCCATCAGCAAGCAATCGGAGCAGTTCGATATGGAAAGGCAGTTTTTTAAAAGCACCGATGAATTTCTGAAAACCTTTTCGTTTGCACATTTCCAGAACCAGGGCATCCTGCTGAAGGGCGCAAGGATATTTGAATTTGAGCAGATCGGACAGGCATTGCAGCAAAAAGCCCACGAAACGGTGCTCGAGATCAATCTCAACGCCCTGATCCATAACCTGAATTATTACCGCTCGAAACTGCAGCCTGAAACCAGGCTGATGGTCATGGTCAAAGCCAGCTCGTACGGCAGCGGCAGTTTCGAAATTGCCAATATGCTTCAGTTTCACAAGGTTGATTATCTGGCGGTGGCTTATGCCGACGAAGGTGTGGAACTCCGGAAATCCGGAAATAAGCTGCCCGTTATGGTGATGAACCCTGACGAAGAAAGTTTCGACGGGATCATTGGTTACAACCTGGAACCGGAAATCTATAGTTTCAGGGTGCTGGATTTGCTTGAGCGGGCGATCCGGCGAAATATCATTCCCCGAAACAAGCCTGTTAAAATCCACCTTAAGCTGGATACCGGAATGCATCGCCTGGGTTTCGAAGAAAGCGAAGTGGAGGAATTGATCACACGCGTTATGGCCAACTCCAGGATATGGGTGCAGAGTATCTTTACCCATCTCTCATCCAGCGACGAACCCGAAGAGCGCGACTTCACCCTGCATCAGATCGAAGCCTTCAAATGGATTTCCGGCCGGATGATCTCCAGGCTTGGATATCCGGTGCTGCGTCATGTGCTTAATACTGCCGGTATCACCGCTTATCCCGATGCCCATTTTGAAATGGTAAGGCTTGGAATCGGACTTTACGGGATTTCACCATTTGCAGGGGAGCAATCCGAACTACAGAATGTCAGTTCGCTCCGTTCAACTATTTCGCAGCTTCGCCGGATACCGGCAGGCGAAACCATTGGTTATGGACGCGCCGGAAAAGCAGAACACGATATGCTGCTGGCCACCATCCCCATTGGCTATGCCGACGGATTAAGCCGCAGCATCAGCAATGGCAAAGGGCATCTGATGGTAAAGGAAAAACTCGTTCCGGTAATCGGACATGTATGCATGGACATGTGCATGGTGGATGTTACAGGGCTGGATGTAAAAGAAGGCGACGATGTGCTGATTTTTGGCGCCGAACGCAGCATCAACCAACTGGCCGCCGAAATGGGCACCATCCCCTACGAAATCCTTACCAGCGTTTCACGAAGGGTGAAGAGGGTTTATTTTCATGAATAATTTATAAAATGAAAAATAATAACTTGATAAATGAAAACTTCAAGTGTATGTTTTACTGTTTATCAATTTATTGTTTTGGTCGATAATCGAAAACGGAATAGAAAAATCTGAAAACTTTAACTTGACCGGTCAAATCGGTGCTGAAGATTGGAGTGTGATTTCCCATGTATGTAGTATTAATTTTGCTGAATACAAAGCAGATAGCAAAATTAAGATGTTTCTGTGGAGCGTAAAAGGTGCAGATTATTCATTTGATGATACCATGCTAGTTATTGAGCAGGAATTAATTGTACCCTAAAAGCGAATTCCTCGAATCCAGC
>JBKHBQ010000086.1:0-14222 GCA_046542305.1 Bacteroidales bacterium | reverse complement strand
TTGTATTTTTCGCGGTCGTTTTTCCGGAGGTCAAGCCAGTAACGGTGGTTGAAGGTACCGATCATCGAGGTGACCGTGGTTTTTCCTTCGGGCGCCAGGGTGGGATCGAAATTATAAATCCTGAAGCCGATTACATCCGTTGTGGTTTCGGGATCGATGCGAAGCGGCTCCTTCAATTTCAGCATGATGCTTTCGGGCTCATCATCCAGGGTGCGGCCGATGCCAAACGACACCTGCAGGACGCAAGGGTGAAAAAGATATTGACCAAACAGGAAGTGATAACTGCGGTGGCCACAGGAATTGAACTCGAGGATGGCAGTGTGCACCCTGCGGATGTGGTGATTTCGGCCGCCGATGGGCACAGCACCATTTTCGACATGCTGGAAGGTAAATTTGTTGACGACAAAATCAGAAAGGACTATCAGGAGCTCGAGGTGTTTTCGTCGCCATTCTTTGTACCTGTTTAGCTGACGCAATCACAGCCGTTCGGCGAAGCATTTGCTTGCTGATTCATTCGCGCAGTATTCACTGCTGTTTTTGAACCAATCCATATGTAGCAAATGCTACAAAAAATAGTATATCGAAGCAAATGCTTCGACAAACGCAGCGCCGATAATGTTGATTTTCTTTTTCATTTATTTGTGAGTATGCTGCTATTCGAAAAATTCGTATTTGTACAACAGCAGGTATTTCCTGTCGGGCATCTGCCCCTGTCCGGCCACAAAAGCCCGCACCTCAAGCACGTTTCCCTGTGGATCGTAATCGCGCTCCAATTCGTGATTTAGCATACCTGCCCTGTTGGTTTCGCGCTGGCTGACGGCATTGCCCTTTTCGTCGTATCCGATTTCGAGGGTGATCTGTTTGTAAGGATTTTCCTCCACGATCTCCACCACCCGGTTGTTGCTGTCGTAAAGCATCAGGTGTTTTTCCACCAGGTTGTTCTCAACATCGTATTTCAGATACTTCACGCGGTTGCCGTTTTCGTCGTATTCGTTCACCAGGGTGCTATCCTCATCTTCGTTCATCACGCCTGCTTCAATCACGTTGCCGTGATCATCGTACGCAAAGACGTTTTTCTTTACCAGTTCGCCCTCTTCATACACTTCCTCCTGCACCACGCGCCCGTCGCTGTATCGGGCAATTTCCTCGCGTTCCACTTCACCGTCCTCGTCTTCCAGCACTTTCCGGATCAAATGTCCGTCTTCATCATACTCGTGATGAATGGTGTCTTTCGAACCATCGAGATAATGTACGTACTGCCGGATAAGCCTTCCCTGTTCATCCCTTTCGAAGGAAAGTTTTTCTTCCAGTTCTCCGGTTTCGTCGTAGGTTTCCTCGCCGGACAGCTTTCCGTGTTCATCATAAGTGTAAACGGATTTACCGGTCATCACTCCAAAATCATCAAATTTTACATCCTCAAGGATATTCCCATGCTCGTCGTAGGTTGTTTTGGAATAAGGAATACTGGTGGCATTCCTGAAGGTTTCAAAATCCGCTTCCGGCGGCACATCAATTCTGTAAGCTTCGCGTGATCTGATTTTCTTTTCCATTTCAATTACTCCGTGTTTTTGAATTCTTACCTTTGCTGCAATATTATAAACAATTCACCAAAAATACAGGGCAAATGAAAAAAATCATTTATTTACTGATCGTTACAGGAGTAATTATGATACAAGGATGCGGACAGGACAAAAAGAAAATGGAATATCCTGAAACCAAAAAAACAGATGTAAAAGAAACCTACCACGATACGGTGATTGCCGATCCGTACCACTGGCTGGAAAACGACACTTCGGAAGCCACCGAAGACTGGGTGCAGGCGCAGAACAAGGTTACCTTCGGATATCTCGAAGAAATCCCGTTCAGGAATGCAGTGAAGAACCGGCTTACCGGGATCTGGGATTACCCGAAATTCAGTGTGACCTTTAAGAAAGGTGAACGCTATTTCTTTTTTAAGAATGATGGCATGCAAAACCAGAGTGTACTGTACATGCAGGAAAATCTTGATGCTGAGCCCGAAGTGCTGCTCGATCCGAATAAACTTTCAGATGAAGGCACGGTGGCACTCGCCAGCATGGACGTATCTCGCGACGGAAAATACCTGGCTTATGGCATAGCCAGCGGCGGTTCCGACTGGAACGAAATTTACGTGATGGAAATCGATGGCCGCAACAAGCTCGACGACCATATCGAATGGGTGAAATTCTCCGGCATTTCGTGGAAAGACGACGGATTTTATTACAGCCGTTACGACGAACCCACCGGCAGCGAGCTCTCCGGAAAGAACGAATACCACAAGGTGTACTACCACAAAGTGGGCACACCACAATCGGAGGACCGGCTGGTTTATGAAAATCCAAAGCATCCACTCAGAAACTACTATGCCGATATAACCGACGATGAACGTTTCCTGATCATTTACGAAACCGAAAGCACCACCGGAAACGCGGTTCACATCAAAGACCTCGAAAAAAAGAATGCTGCATTTGAAACTATTGTAAAAGGATTTGAAAACGATTATACCGTGGTGAATGATCATGACGGCAAACTGCTGGTTCGCACCAATTATGAAGCGCCAAAATATCAGCTCATCATGATCGACCCCGAAAGAAATAACCGCGACAACTGGAAAACCATCCTTCCGGAAAAGGACGAGGTGCTTCAAAGCATCAGCCTGATCGGCGGGAAAATTGTTGCAGAGTACATGAAGGACGCCTACAGTCAGGCCTTTATTTATGATATGCAGGGCAACGAAACCGGCGCACTCGACCTGCCCGGCATCGGCACGATTTCCGGCATGAACGGCGAAAAAGACGAAAATATCGCCTTCTACGGATTTACCTCGTTTACCTTCCCCACCACTATTTACAAATACGACATCGAAACCAACACCTCCGAGGTATACCGTGAACCGCAGATCGATTTTGATGCCTCACAATACGAAACCAAACAGGTATTTTACGAAAGTAAGGACGGCACAAAGGTGCCGATGTTCATTGTGCATAAAAAAGGTTTAGAAATGAACGGCACAAACCCGACGCTGCTATACGGATACGGCGGTTTCAATGTGAGCCTCACGCCCAGCTTCAGCACCACGCGTTTGTTGCTGCTCGAGCAGGGCGGCGTATTTGCCATGGCCAACATCCGCGGCGGCGGCGAATACGGGGAAGCATGGCATATGGCCGGAACAAAGGAACGCAAGCAAAATGTATTTGACGATTTTATTGCGGCAGCCGAATATCTGATCGCCAACAAATACACCTCTTCGGATTACCTGGCCATCCAGGGCGGCTCCAATGGCGGGCTGCTCGTGGGCGCTGTGATGACCCAGCGACCCGACCTCATTAAGGTTGCCTTCCCGGCAGTGGGCGTGCTGGACATGCTACGCTACCACCTGTTTACAATCGGCTGGGCCTGGGCTTCCGACTACGGCACCAGCGAACAGCCCGAAGATTTCGACTACCTGATCCGCTACTCGCCGCTGCACAACCTCAAGCAGGGCGAATGCTACCCGTCAACGATGGTTACCACCGCCGATCACGACGACCGCGTGGTACCCGCACATTCGTTTAAATTCATTGCCACCCTGCAGGAAAAACAGGGCTGCAACAATCCGGTGCTCATCCGCATCGAAACCAAGGCAGGACACGGCGCCGGCAAACCCACCTCAAAGATCATCCAGGAATACGCCGATATTTTCTCGTTTATGTTTTATGAGATGGGAATCGAGCCTGAATACAATAAGTAAAAAATCAACAGCGATTAAAAAAAGCTGCCCCGGTTAAGGTGGCAGCTTTTTTTTTATCAATTCACGACTACGTGGCCATTGATCAGCTAATTACGATTTTCGGGGGGAGTGTCCTACAGCAGTTTCTTTTACTGAAACAACACT
This sequence comes from Bacteroidales bacterium, assembly GCA_046542305.1. Classification (GTDB taxonomy): domain Bacteria; phylum Bacteroidota; class Bacteroidia; order Bacteroidales; family 4484-276; genus JBKHBQ01. The sequence goes on along the minus strand of JBKHBQ010000086.1, from coordinate 10,330 downwards.
TCTTTTGTTTATTTAAGAAATTTTTTGATTCGTTAAATAATTATCGAATTGAAATATATAAGTTTTGTAATATTAACCTCATCCAAATTAACATAATATGAAAAAATTTTACCAACTTCTTCCTTTGCTGATCATCCCGATTGCTATTGTGTTTATATCGAATAGCACCGGCTCTCCGGGCGGAAAAACAGGATCGTCCGGCGATAATGGCATCAGTTGTACACAATGCCACTTGGGCACATCCATAAACGCCGACAACTGGATCACCACCGACATTCCGGGAAACGGCTATATCGGCGGCGAAACCTATACCATCACTGTAACGGGAATGCATACAGGTGTGGGAAAATTTGGTTTTGAAGTTACAGCAGAAGATGAACTGGGAAACAAAACCGGATCGTTTGCGCTGGTGAATGCTGTAGAAACGAAATTCACCAATGGCGATCAGGCGGTCACACACACCTCGCAGGGGAACACACCCACCGGAGACATGAAGTCCTGGCAGGCTGAATGGACCGCCCCGGAAGAAATTCCCGGCAACATCATCTTTTATGCCGCCGTGAATGCAGCCAATGGAAACGGAACCACTTCAGGCGATCAGATTTATCTTACCGACCTCACCGTTAGCGCTGATATCACCGGCATTGCAGAGGGCGACAATGCACTGCGGATCTACCCGAACCCGTCGACAGGGGTGGTAAATTTTGAAATTCCCGCTATTCGTGAAAAAACTACCGTTTCGGTATTCAACCAAAACGGACAGGTGGTGGAGCGGTTCGACATGTCGAATCCGTTCAGGCAGGTCAATCTGCATAACCTTGCCAAAGGCATTTACTTTGTGAACACCGGCAGCGGCGAAATGCAAAAGCTGGTGATCAGGTAGGCCATATGTTGAAGGGAAAAAAGTAAAAAGAAAAATGCAAAGTCATAAGGCGAAAAAGCAGAAAAGGTAAAAGTTAATAATGACCAGGCAGGTCGGACTGATCTGCCGGACTATTTGTATCCGCTATCTCTTACCTTAGCACTAAAGCCCCAGCTCATCGCTGATTTCCTGCATGGCTGCCATGCTCAGCCGGATAAACTCGTCGAGCGGAATGCCGGCGTCTTCGCACTCCATGATCTTTTCGCGCTTCACGGAGGCGGCAAAATTTTTATCCTTCATCCGTTTGGCCACCGACTTTGGTTTCACACTTGCAAGTTTTTTCTCGGGATAAACAAGCGTAGTGGCAGTGATCATGCCCGTGATAGTTTCGCCGGCCGCCAATGCATGTTGAAAAACTGTTGTACGCGGGATACCCGTGGCTTCGGTGTTGTGAAGTTTCACCGCTTCCACCACATCGGGATCGATGCCATGTTCGGACAAAATCCTGGCCGTTTCCAGCCCGTGCACTTTCGGATCGGCATTTACCATTTCCACATCCAGATCGTGCAAAAGTCCGGCTAGCGCCCATTTTTCCTCATCACCCCCGAGCCGCCCTGCCAAAGCCCTCATCACGGCTTCCGAAGCATAGCAATGTTTTCGGAGGTTTTCATTTTCGATGTACCGGTGTAGCAATTCGATGGCTTCTTCCCTTTTCATACATAACTATTTTTTTTGAATTTCAATTCGGCCGGCTCTCAAGCCTGCTTCATTTTAAGTTTTCAAAGTTAATGAATCCTGACCGAATCCGCGCCCTACCACAAATATCGTATCTTTGAGAAAAGATTTACAGCCTATGTCGAAAGCACTTTTTAAAGAATCGCAAAAATTCAAACAAAAATGGGTAATCGCGGTAATAGCCATCCCATTATCACTCGCCGTATGGGGTATCATTCAGCAGGTGATCCTTGGCAAGCCCTTCGGCAACAATCCCGCTCCCGATCTTGCGCTGATCCTTTTCCTGGTGGTGCCATTGCTGCTGCTGGGTTTTTATTTTATGCTCACGCTATACACCCGCATCGACAGAGAGGGCATTCGATACCGCTTTGCGCCCATCCATCGCACCGACCGACTTATTAAATGGGAGTCGGTTGACATGGTGCATGTTAGAAAATACAAACCCATTGCCGAATACGGCGGATGGGGATTCAGAAAGGGTCGCAGCGGAAAGGCACTCAACACCAAAGGCAATTGGGGGCTCCAGATCGTGTTTAAGGATGGAAAAAAGCTCCTGCTTGGCACACAGAAACCTGAGGAACTGGAAAGGGTACTTGATAAGCTTACGTTCCTTCAGAAACCCGACCATTAAGAAAAATTATGACCAGATTACCAACTAAATTTCCGATTAGGTGATAATTTTGTACCTTGCATTATCGGATGCTCCCAAAGTACCGGAGAAAAAATGAAATAATAATCTTCAAATCTTACCAGCATGAATTTTGAATTTTCCGAAGAACAAATAATGATCCGGCAGGCTGCCCGCGATTTTTCCAAAAAGCTCGAAGCCGATGTGATTGAAAGAGATGAGAAAGCACTGTTTCCAACCCAACATGTAAAGGAACTAAAGGAACTTGGATTTCTCGGCATGTTGGCCGATCCGGAGTACGGCGGCGGCGGAATGGACACTATTTCGTACGTACTGGCCATGGAAGAAATCTCAAGGGTGGATTCTTCCGTGGCGGTGATCATGTCGGTACACAATTCGTTAGTAACGTGGGGCGTAGAAAAATACGGCGCTGAAAAACTGAAGGAAAAATACATGCCCGGCCTGGCAACGGGCGAGACAATCGGCGCATACCTGCTGTCAGAACCCGAGGCGGGCTCCGATGCCACTTCGCAGCGCACCTCAGCCGAAGACAAAGGGGACTATTACCTCGTAAACGGCACCAAGAACTGGATTACCAACGCCGATTGCGCTTCCGTTTACATCCTCATCGCACAAACCCATCCTGAAAAAAAACATCACGGCATCAACGCCTTTATCGTGGATAAGGATACACCCGGTATTTCACTGGGACCCCATGAGGACAAGATGGGCATGCGCAGCAGCGACACCCATTCGGTGATGTTTACAGATGTGAAGGTGCCGAAGGAAAATCGCATCGGCGAAGATGGTTTTGGATTTAAATTCGCCATGAAAGCGCTGGAAGGCGGTCGCATCGGCATTGCCGCCCAGGCAGTCGGCATCGCTCAGGGCGCGTACGAAAGGGCGCTTCAGTATTCGAAGGAACGCAAAGCCTTCGGACAGCTCATCTCCGAACATCAGGCCATCGCCTTTAAACTGGCCGACATGTACGTAAAGATCGAAAATGCCCGTAACCTGGTATTGAAAGCCGCCTGGCTGAAAGACAACGACAAACCATACGGACTTGCCTCGGCCATGGCCAAACAATATGCAGCCGATATCGCCATGGAAGTCACCACCGAAGCCGTTCAGGTCCACGGCGGATACGGATACGTGAAGGAATATCATGTTGAGCGACTGATGCGCGAAGCCAAACTCACGCAGATCTACGAGGGAACTTCCGAAATCCAGAAAATCGTGATCTCCAGAAGTATTTTGAAGGAATAACAGCCATCGGATTCATTTCTTTCTGAATTTAATAGAGCCTTCATTTAGCTGTGCTTTATTGAATTTGAAGCAAACCCGCTCAAATCCAAAGTTATTTTGTTTCCGGCTCCCTTAAAAAAGGGTTTCGGTTAGAAATGAATTTGATAACCGCATTTAGCCTACTCGTTCATGTACGGATATTTATAATCGGTGGCGGGAACGAAGGTTTCCTTGACGGTTCTTGGACTTACCCAGCGCACCAGGTTGAACTCGCCACCGGCTTTGTCGTTGGTTCCTGATCCACGCGCACCGCCGAAAGGCTGCAGCCCCACGATGGCGCCGGTAGGTTTGTCGTTCATATAGAAATTACCGGTGGCATAGCGGAATCGGTCGCAGATTTTTGCCAGCGCCAGCCGGTCACGGCCAAATACCGCACCGGTAAGACCATAAGGTGAGGTGTTATCGCAAAGGTCGATAGTGGCATCCAAATCCTCATCTTTATATACATACACCGTAAGTACCGGCCCGAAGATTTCCTCTTCCATGGTTTTGAAATGCGGATCGGTGGTCAGCACGATGGTCGGTCGGATAAAATACCCCTCATCATCGCTATAGCTACCACCGGCGATGATCTCCGCATTACCGGCTTCCCGGCAGTATTCGATGTAACCCGTGATGTTGTTGAAAGCCTTGCGGTCGATCACGGCATTCATAAAATTCTGCGGATCGGTTACATCACCCATTTCAATATCTTCGGCCATATTCACGATCAGTTTCCTGATGCCGGGCCACAGCGATTCGGGCACGTACATGCGCGATACGGCCGAACATTTTTGCCCCTGATATTCGAATGCGCCGCGAATGGCATTCACGGCTACATCCAGCTCGTTGGCCGAAGGATGAACAAACAAGAAATTTTTTCCTCCGGTTTCACCCACCAGGCGCGGGTACGATTTGTAAATGGGCAGGTTTTCGGTGACCTGTTTCCAGAGGTAATTGAAGGTATTGTTTGAACCCGTAAAATGAATTCCCGCCAGGTCTTTCGAAGCGATCACCTCGCTTCCGATCACAGGTCCGTCCCCGGGCACGAAATTGATCACACCGTCGGGCAATCCGGCTTCCTGGAAAATCTTCATCAAATAGTAATTCGACAGGATGGCCGTGGTGGCGGGTTTCCATACGGTGGTGTTGCCCATCATCACCGGCGCCATGTTGAGGTTGGAAGCAATGGATGAAAAATTGAACGGACTAACCGCAAACACAAATCCTTCCAGCGCACGGTATTCCATGCGGTTCAACTGGTTGAAGGATGATTTGGGCTGGCTGCCGTAAATTTTCCCGGCGTATGAAGCATTGTACTTCAAAAAATCGATGGTTTCGCACACGGCATCGATCTCCGATTGATAGATATTCTTGCTTTGCCCCAGCATGGTTGCGGCATTCAGCACATAGCGGTATTTGGTGGAGATGAGTTCGGCAGCTTTCAGCAGAATGGAGGCGCGGATGGTCCACGTCAGGTCCGACCAGACTTTATGCGCCTTCAGTGCCGCTTCAATGGCCATCTGTACTTCCTCTTTACCGGCCTTGTGAAAATACCCCAGCACATGTTTGTGATTATGTGGCATGGTAACGGCCTCAAGATTCCCGGTTCGGATCTCCTTCCCGCCGATGATCAGGGGGATATCCACCTCCAGATTAGCCTGGCGCTTCAGTTCCTTATCCAGTTCGATGCGCTCGCGGCTGCCTCTAAGATATTCCAAAACCGGCTCGTTTGCCGGCAGTTCAAAATTATAAATCGCATTGTTCATGGTAACAGATTTTTATTCATTGCCGATATGCACATCAGTGCAATTCGATTGCAAAAGTATTTTTAATTTCCAAAAGAAAAACCCGAACGAAAAAATCGCTGATAAATTACAGCGTCATCATCAGAAGCGCCTGAGGGCCTTATTTTTGCCGGAAAAGATTTATTTTACAATAGCTTACGGGGGCGTAAGTATCATTGGTTATTGAACAAATGCAGGAAAAAAAAAACCGCCACGCAGGTGACAGGGTTTCAAGCTGGCATAATCCTTATCAGTATTGCTATACAACTTCGGTTCTCTTGATTTCCCGTGGGTCAGGTTCTCCGACTTTTCCACCAATTGCAGCAGTTATGGCGCCGACCAATAAGGCCAAAAAAGCCCAAATTGCCACCGACGATGCCGCCGAAGCAGCCTCTCCGGCAGATTTCTCAGCCCGTTGCTTCAGTTGCTCCCATTCCTGTTTAGCTGCCTGATACCGGCGCATGATTACATCCGCAACTTCCTCTACCTGCCGTTCCGACAAGTTAGAATACTGGGTCACCGCGTCGACGATTTCCTGTCGCTGAACATCAGTTTTAATCTCGCCATTCTCAAGAAATAATTCCCTGGCAATGGCAGCCGGTTCGATATGGATCTGTTGAACCGTTGTATCCGTTTCACGGGCCAGAACCCTGCGCACCATATTTTCCATTTGCTCTTTGTCAAAGAGTTCATTGCCCTGGGTTTGATCCTGCTGAAACTGTGTTGACATAAGTTCTGACACACCCTGTCCGACTCCGGAAAGGGTTTTCGAGACGACGCTTCCAACTCCGCTTAAAATTCCGCCTACGGTAGAAGTAAGCAACCAAAACGAAATCAGGGTATATAAACTCCAGGTTACCAAACCGTGCAGAATTCCTGTGGTTTTAAACGGCAGGTTTGTTAATTTTGAAGCTACGAAAGCACCGGTAAAAACAGCAACAATATTGCTAATGATCCACCATATGATGGCTCCGGTTCCCAGTCCGTCCAGCGGGTTCGATTCCTCAGCCGGATTTATTGTACCCAACCCTATTCCAAGGCCAAGAAGACTTAGCAGCATTAATACTACCAGCATTATTAAAGTCCCCGCAAATATCGCTGACCATGAAATGCGTTTTACATGATTTACAACGAAATTTTCTCTAGTGGTTCTTTCTGTTCTATCCATATTAATAAATTTTTGTGTTATCATTATACCCATACGAAAAAACATGCCATTAAAAAACATCCTGAAGCAAAACCAGTCGCTGATGCAACGGAAAATTTTTTAAAACAAAATGATGTATGGATATAACCAGCAAAGGCTTGATCTCCGGCAAAAGAACCAAACAGGTTGGAATTTATACGTCATTTCTGTGGATAAATCATACCCTGAGGTGGGGTTTAAAATCCCCACATTTTGGATACTTATCTTCAATCTGTTACAAAAATACCGGAAATGCATCTAAAAAGATTTACCAATACTACAACACCCCCAGCTTTAGCCCGTACTGGATGGCCTCGGCGGTGTTGGTCACACGTAATTTTTCGATAATCCGCTGCCGGTGTGTGTTTACAGTATTTACGCTGATAAAGAGCCGGTCGGCAATCTGTTTGCTGATTAATCCCTTTGGGAGCAGTCCGAGGATTTCTTTTTCGCGACGTGTAAGAGAAACATCACGGGATGCAGGCGGAAAATCATATAGTTTTCCTGTATTGAAATTCAGCAAACGTGCCTGAGCCGGCAGGTTTACATCCTGATCAGGTGAAATATCCAAAATACTTAATGCCAGCCACAAATTGCCACGTTTATCAAATTCAAGACAAAGCTGCTGCTCCACCACCCGGAACATCGACCCGTTGGATTTATACATCCTGTAATCTGTAAGCATTTTATGATGCTTTACCTCAGTGCGCGGCACTACTAAAAAGAGTTCCATAAAGTGCACTCCGGCCTCGGTTAGCAAAACGATGTCATCGGGATGAATGTGGCGGGTACAGGTACAACCTAAAAACCAATCAGGTGGAAGAAGACAAGGAATACATTCTGCTTCCGCAGATCAGTTATAAGATTGAGTTTTAGCGGAAAAGCGCCGGAGCTTTCGTGACTCAAGAAAATCTTTGCAAATCGACGAATGCCATTGGTAATCTGCGGTGACAGCCCTATTCATACTTAAGTACATCCACCGGATTGGAACGGGCGGCTTTCAGGGCCTGGAACAGCACCGTGAATACCGCGATGGCCATGGCCAGCAGCAGCGATCCGGCAAAGAAGGTCCAGTCGAGGCTGATGCGGTAGGCAAAGGCGTCAAGCCACAACTGCATGGCAAAATAGCTGACCGGGATTGCGATGATGCCGGCCACAAGGACAAGCAATAGAAAGTCCTTGATCAGTTGTCCGGTGATTTGTGATTCGGAGCTGCCGAGTACCTTCCTGATTCCGATTTCGCGGGTACGCTGCGCAGCCGTAAACGAAGCCAGTCCGAACAAGCCCATCGAAGAGATGATGATAATCAGAATGGCAAAATACCCGAAAATATTCAGCAATTTTCTTTCTTTATCATATTGACTATCGAAGTTGGCATCGAGGAACGAAAAAGAAAAAGCGTTCTTCTGGTCGAAAGCCGTCCATTTTTCTTCGATAAACTGAATGGTTTCGCCAAAGTTTTCCATATTCACCCTGATGGCCAGCATATCAATCCAGTTGGATTTATAGATGAGCACCAGCGGCTCTACGGGTTTTTGCAGCGATGCGTAGTGGAAATTGCTGATCACGCCCACGATCTTACCGTTCACGCCGAGTCCGCACTTCATTTTATGCCCGACGGGCTGCTCCAGTCCCAGGAATTTCACGGTGGCCTCGTTCACCACGAAAGCGGCGGTATCGTCGTGGGCGAAATCTCTTGAAAAGAACCGGCCTTCGTTCACCTGCAGGTCCAGCAGATCGTCGAAATCGTCGTCAACCACAAACAGGTTCATGGTCTGGTTTTTCCATTCGCCCTGTTCATCCACAAAAAACAAAAGGCGACCGTGGGTATATCCCGGCAGGTTATTGGTGGTGGAAACCCTGCTGATGTTGGCGTTTTTCAGCAGTTCGTTTTTAATCACTTCGCGTTTGGCTGTCAATGCCGTATCCGATGGGAAATTAACCACCACAATATTTTCCTTGTTGAAGCCCAAATCGCGGTAGCGCATATGCTGAAGCTGGCTGAACACCACCCAGGTGCTGATGATCATTGCCACAGAAATGGTAAATTGCAGCACCACCAGCGCCTTTCGCACCCATGTGGTATTGATGAATTTGGTCCTGATCACGGCATTGGCCGATGCGCCTTTGAGCACATGCACCGGACGAAACCCCGATAAAATGAATGCAGGAAAGCTTCCGGAAAAGATCCCGACCAACAGCACAATCACGATCACCTGAAGCCAGGTAAGCCACAGGCTCATGCCCGGTGTGTCGTGAAACAGCGAAAGACTTTTGCCGGAAAGGTCGTTGAAAACCGGTGTAAAAAGTTCAATAAAAATAAGCGCGATGATCAGGGAGAGAAAGCTGTAGATGACGGCCTCACCCAAAAACTGAAGGATCAATTGCTTTTTGCCGGCACCGGCCACTTTCCGGATGCCGATCTCGCGTGCCCTGCGGATGGATTTTGCGGTAGCGAGGTTCATGTAATTGATGCTGGCAATAAGGATGATAAACAAACCGATGGCCCCGAAAATGTAAATGTATTTGCGGCTGGTATTGCCGGGCAGGTCGTATTGAAGGCTTGTGTTGAAATGCACGTCTTCCACCGGCTGTATTTTAAAACCGGCGCTGGCCGATAATTCATGTTCGTTTACCCAGGGATCAATTGTATTTTTGGTCCAACGGGCGATGCCGGCTTCGAGTTCTTCCCTGGTGGTGTTTTCGGAGGCAAGAATATAGGTGTAACTGATCAGCCTGAACCAGTCGCTGTTGAACATTTCCTCCGCTTCCTTGCTCAGGCTGTTGATCGACATCAGTGCGTTGGGCACAAAATGCGAAGTAAAATCATCGGTTTTAAAAACCCCGGTCACCTTGTATTTTTTGGTGGTGGTTTCAACGATTTTCCCCAGCGGATTCTGATCGCCAAACAACCGCTTTGCTTCCCTTTCCGACAGGGCAATGCTTTGGGGTTCTTTTAAGGCTGTTTCGGGATCGCCCAAAACAAAGGTGTAGTTGAAGATCCGGTAAAAATCCTCATCAGCCATGTAGATGTCGTCTACCTTGAAATATTCGTTTTCCACTCTTAGCGTTTGCTGTCCCATGGTGGGGAACCGCACGACGGTTTCGATGCCCGGAACGTTTTCTTCGAGCGAGGGGCCCACCGGCAGCGAAGTCAGCGCAAAGGGATCTTCCTTGCCTGACATGTTCAGGTTTTCGGTGAGGCGGTAAATCCTTCCCTTTTCCGGCCAGGAGCGGTCGTAGCTGAGTTCGCTCTTGATGTAAAGAAAAATGATGATAAATGCAGCCAGTCCAACCGCAAATCCAAAAATGGTGATCAGCGAATACACCGGGTTTCGCCTGAGGGTTCTCAGCGAGGTAAGAAGATAGTTCCTGAACATATCAAAACCAATTTATTATGGAGGTATTTACATATTTTATACCAGTAAATACAAGTAGTTCAGAAGCAATGGTTAACAATTCAACCCAGAAGCATCAACATAAGAAAATGTGTACAGAATCTATTGTGGATGTGCGGTTGCGGACACCCTGCTTCATTCTGCACAATGAATGCTGTTGGGGTAAGCTGCGGTGGCTCTTCGTGCCTCCGGCGGGATCTGGCTCAGAAATTCAACGGCGTTGCACACGCCGTCGATCAGTTCAAAATTTGTCTTTTCATCATAAGGTAAAAATGCGGCAGGCGAATCCACCGCGGTATTGATATCGACAACCAGCGCCGGGGCACTGCAAGAAAAATCAAAATCATTCATGCTAATTTTTCTGATCTGCGAATTTGCAGCAGTTTTCCAGGCGATTTCCCTGGTTGTTATATCGTAAACAATGCTCCATTGGGTGGAGGGACCCTGCGA
>JBKHBQ010000085.1:0-14265 GCA_046542305.1 Bacteroidales bacterium | reverse complement strand
TTGCCGTCGTCGACCGTCTGACAGCTACCGAAACATCACACTTCAAACTTCAAACATCGGACATCAAACATCGGAGAGTTGGCAGTAGGCAGTCTTCAGTCGGCAGTAGGCAGTCTTCAGTAGGCAGCTTGCCTCGACGAAGCGCAGCGAAGGCGGGTCGGCAGCAGGAAGAATATGAGTGTTTTCAACATCAAACTTCAAACTTCAAACATCGGACATCGGACATCAAACCAAGCTCTTCTCCCCCTATATTTCACCCGCTGTCAGACAGTCAGCACCAATTCTGCCGGCGATCCCTAAACCTGTAGCTTTAGCCTTATCGGAATTTGCCGTCGTCGACCGTCTGACAGCTACCGAAACATCACACTTCAAACTTCAAACTTCGCACATCATACATCGAACATCAAATTTCTCCTCCCTCAAAAATCTTCCGCTTCCCTCTTAACGAGTGCTTTGGTGGAGAGCATCCCGCACGCGGCATAGATATCCTGCCCGCGGGAGGCGCGGATGGTGGTGCGGATTCCCTTTTGGTTGAGCGAATCTTTGAACTGTTCGATGGTGGCATCGTCGGAGCCCTGCAGCGGCGTGTTGGGGATGGGATGAAACCGGATGAGGTTGATCCTGCAGCGAATGCCGTTGAGAATACGGGCCAGTTCCTTCACATGGCGGGGAGTGTCGTTCAGGTCCTTGAACATAATGTACTCGAAGGATACACGCCGCTGCCGCCCGAAATCGAAATTACGGATGACATCGAGCACTTCCTGCAGCGAATACACGCTGTTGACAGGCATCAATTTCCGGCGTTCCTTCTCAAAGGGCGAATGCATGCTCACGGCCAGGTGACACTGACTTTCGTTCAGGAAATGTTTCATGGCCGGCACGATGCCGATGGTTGAAACGGTGATCCGTTTCGGGCCCCAGCCCATCCCCCACCCGGCGGTAAAAATCTCGAGGCTTTTCATCACTTCGTCGAGGTTATCGAACGGCTCTCCCATGCCCATGAACACGATGTTGGTGAGTTTGTCGCGCTCGGGCAGGCTGCGCACCTGGTTCACGATTTCACCGGCCGTGAGGTTGGCCTGAAAACCCTGCTTGCCGGTCATGCAAAACAGGCATCCCATTTTACAACCCACCTGCGACGATACACAGAGCGTATTGCGGTTTTCCTCCGGAATGTAAGCGGCTTCGATAAATTTATGCTGCCCGGCAGGGAAAAGATATTTTTTGGTGCCGTCCACCGATTCCTGTACGCGCGAAAAATCGCTCAGCCCCAGTTCGAACTGCTCGTTCAACCGGCGGCGTGCATCTTTCGAAAGGTTGGTCATGGCGTCGATGGAATCCACATTTTTTTTGTAAAGCCAGTCGGCAATCTGTGAAGCGGTGAATCCCGGCAGGCCAAGCGTTTTCACGATTTGCTGAAGCTCCTGTAATGTTTTCCCGAAAAGTGGTTGTTTTGGCATAGCAATCTATTCAGAGGTTTGAAATAAGGACTGTAGTAATTTCTGACAGGTGGATTTTTGGTCACCCGAAATTTCGCCCAGGATGGAATGAACAAGGTCTGCCTCCAATGCAGCAATTTTATGCAGGCGAATAACAGAAGGCAATTTTAATCCACATTTTTTCCAGTCATCTACAGCGACATCATATCCCGAATTATACATTTTACTGGTAATTCGGCAAACAATCACATCACCATCCTCAGTGTCTTTTAATACCAGTGCCGGTCTTTTTTTAGCTGACAATGCACCGGTAAAAGGAAATTGCAGCAAGACGATTTCGCCGAAAGAAAAGGTCTCTCTATTCATGATCGTAAATTTCGTCAGATTCGGCATAGCCTTTTAAAAACTGTTCGCGCACCATAGCCCTGTGAGATTTTTCCTCCTGATCACCAAACTCATCTATCAACATAATTATCCTCACAGTTTTATCCTTCACCCGCTCAATTTCACCTTTACAGTTTTCAGGAATCAGGATGTGGTTTTCTTTTATCCGACCTAAAAATTCTATTGCTTTCATAATGATTTGCTTAAAAATAAATCTCCGCCAAAATATCTTCGTAAGGAATGCCTTTTTCGATGAGGATGTCCCTGGTATCCACTACCATTTCGGCGCTACCACAAAGATAATACTTTCTGTTTGGCGGCAGTTGGGTTTGCTGCTGAAGCCATTGTGTAAGCCTTCCGTGGTAAACGCCTTCACCGCCTTCCTGCGAACAGCAGCGGATATAATCCTGACGGAGTGTATCCCTGAATTGATCTTCGAAATAAAACGAATGGAGAAAACGCCCGCCATGGACCAATATTTTATCCTTCCTTAATCCTGACCTCCACATGGAAACAAATGGTGCAATGCCGGTTCCTGAAGCGATCCAGACGGAGGGCTTTGCTGTGCCGTAAAAATTGCCGGTCGGGCCTGAAACAAACACGGTGTCTCCCTTTTTGGTTTCAGCCAGTTGCGGCGTAAGCGAACCTCCCGGCTTGATATTGTAAAGCAGCCAAATATCCTCGTCCTGCATGCCGCTGGCGATGCTGTACATTCGCGGAGGATGGTTGCGGTGCAGGGTCAGCGCCACCACCTGACCGGGAACAAAGGTGTATGTTCTGTCGTACCCCAGCACGTAAACCCCGGGAGCTATCTGCCTGTTGTATTTTATTTTCACCGGCCCCAGTTCAATTTTTTCGGGGCCTGATTCAAATTCCTTCATGTTCGCTTCCTTCATTCAAAATGTGTTCAATTAACCGCCAAACATGTATTTTGTTTTGATGTTTTACTGAACTTTTTTCTCATTCAACCCTTATATTTAAATAATCTTCTAACGCAAATCAAAAATGAAAACAACCAGGATCAAGTTCACGAACAGAGACGGCATCAAGCTCTCCGCCAGGATTGAACTCCCCGTAAACAGCCGCCCGCTGGCTTATGCGCTTTTCGCCCACTGCTTCACCTGCTCCAAAAACCTGCATGCCATCACCAACATCAGCAGGGCGCTCACCATGCAGGGCATTGGCGTGTTCAGGTTTGATTTCACGGGTCTGGGCGAAAGCGAAGGCGAATTCGAGGGAACCAATTTCTCCTCGAATGTGGACGACCTGATCGATGCTGCCGGTTTTATGGAAGATGAATATCGGGCACCGTCTATTCTCATCGGCCATTCGCTGGGCGGGGCTGCCGTAATCTTTGCCGCAAACCGGCTGGAAAATGTTAAGGCCGTGGTAACCATTGCCACACCTTCCAGCCCTGCACACCTGAAAGATGTATTGCAAAGCAGCCATAAGGAAATTGAGGAGAAAGGCCACGCAAAGGTTTCCATCGGCGGTCAGCCCTTTACCATCACCAAACAATTTCTGGATAATCTTGAAGAACAGAACATGAAGAAAAATCTCCGGTCGCTGGAAGCGGCACTGTTGATCATGCACAGCCCCGACGACAATATTGTGGGGATTGAAAACGCCACGGAACTGTACAAAATGGCCAGGCACTCCAGGAGCTTTATCAGCCTGGATGGTGCGGATCATGTGCTTTCGGATAAAAAAGATTCTTATCACGCCGGTGAAATGGCCGCTGTTTGGGCAAAAAAATATCTTCCTCAGGAAGAAGAAGAAAACCAACCTTCATCGCAGGTGATGGCGAGGTTAACGGGAGAAAGCTACATTACCGAAATCCAGAGCGGAAAACACAGTTTTTTGGCCGACGAACCCAAATCAGCCGGCGGCGACGATATGGGCCCGTCTCCCTACGACATCGTAACGGCAGGTCTGGGCGCCTGCACCTCCATGACCCTGCGCATGTATGCCAACCGCAAAAAATGGGATTTGCGTGAAGTTCGTGTGCACCTCGACCACAGCAAAAAACATATAGAAGACTGCGCCACCTGTGACGAATCGGATGACAGCAAGATAGATAATTTTAACCGTGTGATCGAACTGGAAGGTGACCTGGACGCCGACCAGCGCAACCGGTTGCTGGAAATTGCCAATAAATGCCCGGTGCACCGCACCCTCACCGGCAATATCGTGATCGATACCAAACTCAAATAAACCACATATTATCACATTTTAAAACAAACAATTATGACATTGAAAGGAAAAAAAATCGTTCAATTAGTTGAAGACATGTACGAAGACCTGGAACTGTGGTATCCCACGCTTTACCTGCGCGGCGAAGGCGCCGTGGTGCATATTACGGGTAAGAAAAAAGGACAGCAATATACGGGTAAGCACGGACTTCCGGCGGAAGCCGAAATGCAGTTCACCGACATCAACCCCGATGGCTATGATGCACTTGTGATACCCGGCGGTTATTCACCCGACAAACTCAGGCGCCATGATGAAGCGCTGGATCTGGTCAGGAAATTTAACGACGCCGGAAAAACCATCGGAATCATTTGCCATGCCGGTTGGGTACCGATCTCGGCCGGGATTATGAATGGACGGAAAGCTACCAGCTATGTCGCCATCAAGGACGACATGAAAAATGCCGGCGTTGAGTGGGTGGATGAAGAAGTGGTGAAAGACGGCAACCTGATCTCGAGCCGCCACCCGGGAGACCTGCCGGCCTACGCCAAAGCACTGGCCGAGGCCATTAAATAATCCGCTAATCCACAATGGCGACCGCCCTGACAGGCGAGCCGTCGCCTTCCCTGAATTTTAAAGGGAATGCAGCAAAATGAAAGGCTCTGCCTTCGAGAAGGTGAAGGTTGGTCAGGTTTTCGATGATGAGCACATTGTTGCCCAACGTAGTATAATGGTTTGGATAATCTGAAGAATCGATGGCATCGATGGAAATCACATCCAGCCCGATCCCCTTCACCTTTTTACTTACCAGATATTCTGCAGCTTCGTTGGAAAGCACCGGGAAATGATTGAAGTATTCGTCGCTTCCCCAGTGTTTCGACCAATCCGTACGGATCAGCACAAAATGAGCCAGTGCAATTTCAGGATCAAAAGTTTTAAGATGATCAGCCGGAATGGTTTCATGGTTTTTAAAAGCAGTACAATCAATCACAAAACCCTTCCCATAAAACTGATCAGGATCGGTATTTTCAGTATCAGTACCTTCTTTGAGAAAATGCAGCGGGCAATCCAAATGGGTTCCCGTGTGAGTGTTCATTGTGATCTTTGTCACCTGTGCGCCTTCTTTTTCGTGTGTCAGGGTTTTTTGCATCACCGGCGGGATTTCACCCGGAAACATGGGCATGTCGGGCTTAATGGTATGGCTGAGGTCGATAATTTTCATCTTGTATTCTTTGTAATTAAATCAGGAAATTAAAGGGATTCGATCCGCTGTCTGACCTTTTCAATCAGCATTTGTTCCGATTCTTCGATGCCGTTATAGGCGCCTGCTACTTTATCCATTACTTCGAGGCAGGTTTGTTTGTGGTCGTGGGTAAACTCATTCCGGTGTTCCTCCAGAAATTTCACAAACATGTTGTAGGCAGCATCCATCGACACTCCTTCATCTTTCAACCGGTGAAATTCCTTTTCCAGAAAGAAAGCTTCGATTGCCTGCTTGCCATTTCCGATTCCCCGCTCAAGTTCCACAAGCTGCGAAATCACAAAGTGAAAAATTTTCTCCCTTTCCTCCGGCTGGATTGCTCCATCGGCCATAGCCACTGCATATATCAACTGACCGAGTGCAGTAAAATAAGTCTTGTTTTCCATGGTATTTTTTGTCAAAAATACACTTTCCCTAAAAAGCATGCGGGGTTATCCAAGTAGTCCGCCTCGCTTGTAAATATTTGCCTGCACCTCTGAAAACGGTTCAATGTAGCCGGTTTTGTTTTTGGTAATATTGTTGACCTTTCCTGATAAGAAATCCACCTTAAGCCTGTCGCCGTTATCAATATCGAGTTCATCGATAAGTTCTTCCCTGTAGCGAAAAATCGGAAAAGCGGCATTGATGGCGGTGCGTTCGTAGGTGGGGCCGAAAGATTCGGCAAGGATGCATGAAATACCAATCGCTTTAAAACACTCCACCGCCTGCTGCTTTTCACTGCCGGTTCCGAAATTTTTGCCCGTCATCAGCATATCGCCGGGTTGAATCTTGCGGGCAAAATCCTCATATCCCTCCAGGCTGGCAAAAATGTGCTGCCAGTATTCATCGGTATTCTTCGCAGCAGTATAGTCATCCGGAAGGATGGCATCCGTATCGATATTATCCTTTCTTATCATCCAAACCCTGCCCTCTGCTGTCAGCGGTGGTTTGGCTTCGCTTTTCGGTTTTCTTACCTGCTGTTTTTCTTCCGTATCCGGTTTTTCGAAAACGGCAGGTTCTTCGGGAATATCATCCGGTGTGGTGATATATCCGGCGATTGCCGAAGCAGCCACCAGAGCCGGCGAAGCCAGATATACAGAGCCGCTGCCCTGCTTTCCGGCAAAATTTCTGTTTCCGGTGCTAATGGCAATTTCATCCGGGCCGATCAGGCCTACCTGCCCGGCACCACATCCTGCACAGCCGGCATTGGCAACCAGCGCCCCGGAATCCTTAAATATTTTAATATAGCCACGTTCGAGCGCCTGCTGCCACACCTCATCGGTGGAGGGAACAATCTTCAGCACCACGCCCGGGGCCACCTTTTTACCTTCGAGAATTCCGGCTGCAACAGCCAAATCCCCGAGACGGCCGTTGGTGCAGGAACCAATAAATGCAGAATCTATCTTTGCTTTTTTCACCTCTGCTATTTCGATGCCCTCGTGCGGAAAACCCGGTTGCGACATCACCGGCCTGAATTCGGAAATATCGAGGGTGATCATCTTATCATATACTGCATCATCATCCGCAAACACCGGTGTTACCTTTTTGCCGTGATGCTGCTCCAGTTCCTGCACAATGCTGTCGGTGGGGGTGAACAAAATGATCACCGCACCCATCTCCGTTGCCATCGAGGAAATGGTGATGCGCTCATCAAGTGTAAGTTTGTTGATGGCTTCGCCGTACACTTCCACAGAATACCCGGCTAAATTGCCTGCGCCGAATGTATTGAGCATGTTCAGCACGATATCCTTTGCGGCAAGGTTGTCAGATCTTTCGCCCCTGAAAACGATCTTTGCCGATCGGGGCACCCTGAACCATATCGTCCCGTTGGACCATACGGCAGCAATATCCTGCTCGCCCATTCCCTGCCCGAAAGCTCCGATGGCTCCCACGATATTGGCATGTGAATCTGTGGACATAAACGTGCCTCCAGGGAGGATCAATCCACGATCGATGGCCAGGTGTGTTCCGATACCCGAATCAATATCGAAAACTTTGATCCCGTTCTCGCGGGCATATCTTCTGCAAAAATGCTGGTCGGCGACAAATTGTGGATCGGAGGCTCCCGGATTACAGTCGAACGTAAAAAAGGTTTTGGAAGGATCTTCGATAGTAAGATTGTTGTCGATCAGGTTTTTAACCACTCCGGCTCCACCGAAATCGCGCGCCACCCGACAATCGACCGATAAATCGATGATCTGTCCGGGGGAAACATGTTTTTTACCCGAATGTGCGGCTAAGATCTTCTCAATTACGTTCATGGCAAGTTGCTTTCTGTTGAGTTAAAAATGCAAATCTATAGAATTTTCCCAGGAATGGATTTGCAGATGAATCACCGGAAAAGGTTTACCAGGAAACCGGCTTTCTGCAAACGGGCATTGTCATACAACGTGCACCTCCGCCACCGCGCGACAATTCGGAGCCTTCGATGGTGACCACATATTTTTGATAGTCGTCAAGGTTGATAATTCCGCTCAGTACGTCAGATGCAGGAATGACCTCATATCCGCTTTTGTTGAGTTCGTTGATGGTGTATACATTGCGGCTGTAGCCGATGATTTTTCCGGGTCCGACAGCAAAGAAATTCGCGCCGCTGTGCCACTGTTCGCGCTCCTGCACCCACGAATCGGCGGTTCCTCCGCAGTAAACCGGTTTTACATCGATCCCTATCTGTGTAAGGGTATCGAGAATATTTTTTGTTTCCGTGATCTTTACCTGGTTACCATCGACGGTAATATGGATGGTTTTAAACCTGTTGGGCTGCATTACCACCGGTTCGTAAACCATACATTCCGACTGGCTCAGGAAGGTAAACACCATGTCGAGATGAATAAACGATTCGCGATTGGTGGGCAGTTCCTGCACGATAATATGCTGCTTTCCGGGACGGTCCTTCATTCTGTCGATCACAACATCAACGCCTTCGGGAGTGGTACGGGCTCCAATTCCAATCAGCATCAGGTCATCGCGGCCAATCAGTACATCACCGCCTTCAATGCTTACGTTTTCGCATGCTCTGTCTTCGGCACGTGCACTAAAGGTACTTGTATCGAACTCAGGATAGAAGTCGAAAATCGCCTCCATGATTTGTGTCTCCCGTTCCCTGACCGGGCTGGCCATGCGTGAGATCATTACCTTATCGAACATCGCCACCGAAGCATCGCGGGTATAGAAAAAATTATGCAACGGACGGATGGCAAATCGCTGTGAACTGAGATAGCGTGACAGGCTGTCGCGTTGCAGCACCACACCCTGAATAAGTTGCCTGGCCATTGTTTCGCTGTCCATATTCGCCAATCGCGCCGTCACCCGCGGATCCAGGCAACGGGTTGTTACCTTGTGGATGAGATCGCTTTTTACTCTTTCGTTCTTCAGGACCGAAGCCAGCAGATCCTCCACCTGAAAAACCCTTGTTACTTTCTCCAACACACCGATCAACTGATCGAACTCCTGCCGGGCTACCCCCAGGTTGAGGATATCGCTGTAGAGCGCACGTTCTGCATTTTCAGGGGTCATATTCTCCACCTCGCTGCCCGGCGTGTGGACAATAACGGCTTCCAGTTCGCCGATCTCAGAATTTACGTTGACTTTGTATTTGTTGTTCATTATATATCACATCCTCCGTTCTTCAGAGGCTTTTACAATTCTGTACCAGCACATTAGTATCGAGAATAATTATCTCCATCACTTAATGAAGCGGCATCAGATTTCATAAATGTAATTGCCTCTTCCATCTTTTCTTGTTTTTCAGTAACGATAATTACTTATTAATGTTTTGGATAAAGGTAGTGCATTTTCTTTAATGCCCACCGAGTTAAAAAAAAGCCGGAATCTCCGTTCCGGCTTCGAATCAAAAATCTGATTTGTTCTATTTGATATTTTCGCTTTCCGGCAACCCGTATTCTTCGATCATTTTGATGTTCATATCCTCCAGGCGATCGAGGATGGGATTGTAAATTTCAGGGATTACCGGGATATGTACCCCGCGAGCATCGATTTTGCCCTCGAGGATCATTTCCACACCTACGGCTGCCGGCAGCGCCACGGTACGTGCCACGGCGGTATCGGTAGCCAGTGTGCCGAAATCGAGCATGCGCGATTTGATCACCTCCTTTTTGCCATCGGGGTAAGATGCCAGAAAAGTATGCTGCATCACCACCATATCGCGCTCGTGGGGGGCAAGTTCCATTTTTTTAATCATGAGGTCGGACGTGATCTCGAAAGGGGTATCCTCAGTTCGTCCCATACCTGTACTGTCGAACAGCCCGAGCCAGTCGATGGCTTTGATGGCGTGGCTATCGGCAGAAATACCCAGATAAGCCGCAGCTTTTTCACGAATGTTTACAGCGCTTTTTTCACCGATCATCATCGCCACAAAATCGGCGTAGGTTTTGCCGGTGAAGTCTTTTTTGTCGTCGGTGATCAGGTTGAGGCGCTTCATGGCGTCGAGCGACTCGCACCAGCCCTTATGCCTGAAAGTACCGCGGAACATGGTCTGGGTTTCGGGGACGCCATAAAGTTCGATGTACGGAAAACTGTCCCTGTTGGGATAAACTTCCAGTTTGCCTACCGTCGGGAAATCAACCTGAAACGGATCTTTGAACAGGTCGATGGGTTCTACGTACACTTCGTTGCCATGGCGCAGGTATTTACCGTCGTTGTTGCTGGCCATCACCACACCTTTAGGACTCCACGAAAACTTATAATTGAACGGATTGTCGCATGCTTCCGGTGCCGGCAGCGCACCGCACAGGGAATAAAATTCCTCTATCTTACCTCCCTTGTCGTGTACATTGTCGATGATGCGCATGGCCGACATATGATCGATACCCGGATCGAGCCCCAGTTCGTTAAGAATGATGATCCCCGCATCTTTTGCTTCCTCGTGGAGAGCCTTCATGGCGGGTTTCACATAGGAGGTGGTGACCATGTTTTTGCCATGGGCGATGCACATTTTTGCCACCATCACATGATGGGCATACGGCAGAAGACTCACCGTGAGGTCATGCGTTCTGATCAGTTCGTCCAGCCTATCCTCCTCACTTACGGTCCATGCCAGGGAGGTCCCGTTGGGATGGCCGGCGATCATGGCATCGGCTTTGGATTTTGTACGTGTGGCAACGGTTACAGCAATTTCCTTATTGAGCAAATAGGTAACAATGGGTTTTACCACCATTCCGGCACCTAATATCAAAACTTTTTTCATATCACTTTTTTTTATGTTTCGCTAATAATTCAAAAAATCTTCTGTTTCCATTTTTTCCTCCACAAACCTGATGTTGTAATCCTCCAGTTCATTCAGCACAGGCTTGTAAATTTCTTTCGCAGTGGGGATATGCACGCCCTTCATATCAATTTCGCCGTTCAAAATCAGCTTTGCTGCAATAGCCACAGGAAGTCCGACGGTTTTCGACATGGCGGTATGCACGTGATCCTCGCCCTCAACGACCATCGAAGATAACAATTTTTTCTTATGGCCGTCTTCGCTCTCAAAACCAAACTGGTGCTGCATTACGATCATATCGCGATCGTCCTCTGCGAACACCCATTTTTCCTTAAGCAGTTGTTGCAGGATTTGTGCAGGGGAAGCATTTTTCAGCCCCACTTTTTTCTTTGTATCAAAAATACCCAGCCAGCGCAGGCGGTACATTTCCATGGAATCCTCAGCAATACCGGTGTATTGCGCCAGATTTTGCTCAAGGGTCATATTGGGATAATACCGCAGAAAGGTTTCGAGAAAATCGCGGTAGCTCATATTTTCAGAATTTTCCAGGGTGTAGGTGTCATCGGTCATGCCGAGCTGTACAAAGATGTTCCAGGTTTTGCAGTATCCGGGGCGGCGAAGCGTTCCCCGCACCATGGTAGGAATATTTTCGAGCCGGTAAATGGAGCGATATTTCAGCGAGTCGCGGTTGAGGTAAGCTTCAAATTCTCCGTAATCAAGCACGTTGATGCGCTGTGTACGGCTAAAAAGCTTGTGATAGGGAATGTATTTATACATGCCGTTCACGATAATCTGTGCCGTGCCCTGCCCGGCAAGCACGACATTGCGCGGCGCCCAGGTAAATTTGTAATTCCACGGGTTGTTATCATGTTTCGGAGCTATCAGTCCGCCGGTGAACGACCGGAATGCAGTGAGGCGAAAGCCATTGTTTTGAATCCCGTCGATCACACGCATGGCCGACATATGGTCGATGCCCGGATCCACTCCCATTTCATTGAGCAACAACACACCGGCCTGTCTTGCCTGTTCGTCGAGCGCCCTGATTTCCTTCGAAACATAGGACGCTGTCACCATGGTTTTGCCCAGCTTGATGCAATCCTCGGCTACCAGAACATGCATATGTGCCGGCAACATCGATATCACCAGGTCCGATTTACTTACTTCGTCCCAACATTGTTTTTTGTCGAAAACATCAAAACAAATTGCCTTGCCATTGGGGTGGCCGTTAATTTTTCGAAGGGCCGTTTCACAATCCTTGTCTCCGATGGTAATTTGCCATCCGTACTTGTCAGAATGGTCAAGCAAATATTTGATAAGGGTGGAAGCAGATAACCCTGCCCCTATAACGAAAATGTTTTTCATTGGAATCGCTTTTCAGTTTTGGCCGTCCATAAAAAAGTGCCGACGAACACACAATTGATCAGCACAGCGTGATTTTCAGATTTATTTAAGATATTCTTCGATGTATTGATAGTCGGGTGTGAGTTTACCCTGATGCAGGATCGTTGCACGCTTTATTTCAGGGGGGAGGTCAACATTTTCGAAATCTGCATCATAATTGGCCTTTGCAATAGCCGGCACAAAATCCACCAGAGCTTCGCCAAAGCTTTCCGACGATTCGCGCGGCAGTTCGCTGGGCAAAATATCCACTGCCATTACCAGAATGCCGTCGCCCTGAAAACCCATGGCGGGCTTACGTTTCAACGGATCGTAAACAAAAACCGGGTCTTCTATTTCAGTGCCTTTGTGTGTGAATTCTATAGAACCATCGGGATCGCAGGTTACGTCGCCGATTACCTTAAGTTTCATGTTGCCCTGCAGGTACATTTTTTCCATAAAGTCTTTGGTGATAAGTCGCGGATAGCGATCGTCCCAGTACATGCAGTTCATCAGCACGCTCAGGTGAGGTGCAAATTGTTCAAACTGGTTCTGATATTTTTCAGGATGTGCGTAATAATCCTGCAGTTCGAATGGCTGATCGGGATCTTTGGGTTTGGAAAGATCTTCCTCCTTAAATACCACCTTATACACCAGGCGGTTTGAATACCTGCCGCTGTGTTTCAGGTTCAGCAGTTCTTCGGGAGTAATTTCCACAGCCGGCAGCAGGTTTGCGATATGCTGCGCACCCTGGCTCACGTTTCCATACCCCGTAAATCCGATGGTGAAAGGCATAAGTTCGTCGGGCAGCCCCCACACACGGATCAACTCGCCCACTTCACGTACAGCCTGTTCGGCATCAGCCAGCGAACGGTAATTGTACGACTGACGGATTCGCAGGAACGGCGTTTCAAGACCCTGATGCTTCAACCGCTGGCCCAGCGACCATAAAGAATTGATCATCCCGGCCAAACCTGCATATCTTCCGAAGAAGATCAGCCGGCGACCGGCATCATCGGCAATTTTTTCGTAATCGATCAGGTTGCACTTTTTCTCCATCATCTTGCGAAGCATCGGCATATTATAGAATTGCCCCTTGATCACATGCGAGAAGAATACGTAGGTCTTTCCCGATTCAAAAAACGACACCGGCATTTCCTTCACCCCGAAGATCACCGGGCAGTCCGCCAGGCTCTTGGTTACAACAGCGCCTGCACTTTTATACTCCGAATCTGTAAAAACCCGCTTGGGCGAGCTTTCTACATACACCTTTATCCCCTTGTGGGTAAGCCTTTTTACATAGTGAGGAGGCAATGGGGTGCGGCGCTCCATGGTATACTTATCCTCATGCCTGATGCCGATTTTGTTGTTCATAGTTTCATTTTTTTTAAACGATGATGAAAAGTTTTCTTAGCCCGCAAACTTACAAAATTTGAACTTTCCATGAATCGAAGCACGTCCTATATAAACACAGTTTAAATTATGCTCCTGAAGCCGCCGTTTTCTTACAAAATTTTTCAAAATCCTGCTTTTAAGTTTTTGTTAAGTTTCAGGGGTTTTGCCTTGAAGTGGCGACAAAACCACATCCACTGCCCATCCCCTTCGGTAAAATGATGAATTAAACTGCATTGCACAACATGATCATTAATGCAGGCTTAATATCGGATTCTTTAAATTGGTTAACTTTGCGGCTCGAATTTTTATCAGAATATAATCATGAAACGATGTTTGATAGTAACCGGCGGCGGCGACTGCCCCGGCCTCAATGCAGTGATCAGGGCCGTTGTGAAGCGTGCTTCCAAGGAGCGTGACTGGGAAATCGTAGGCAGCATCGAAGCCTTCAACGGTATCTTACGGGAGCCAACCGAGATTGTGATCCTGGATGAGGAAAAAGTGGCAGGCATCCACTACCGTGGCGGCACCATCCTGCAAACCACCAACAAGGGAGGCCCTTTTGCCTGGCCGGTAAAAAATAAAGACGGAAGCTGGACCACCGTGGACCGCACCGATGAAATGCTGCGCAAACTGCAGTACCTGGGCATCGATGCCGTAATCAATATCGGCGGCGACGGTTCCCAGCGGATTTCTCAAAAACTTTTTGAGAAAGGATTGAACGTAATCGGAGTTCCAAAAACCATCGATAACGACCTGACGGCAACCGATTCCACCTTCGGTTTTCAAACGGCGGTGCAAATAGCCACGGAAGCAGTGGATAAACTCGTAACTACGGCAGCCAGCCACAACCGCGTGCTGATCCTCGAGGTAATGGGTCGCTATGCGGGATGGATTGGCCTGAATGCCGCTGTGGCCGGAGGCGCTGAAATTTGTCTGCTGCCCGAATTTCCGTATGATGTCAACAAGGTGCTTGATAAAGTAAACCAGCGTTTCGAACGCGATCACGGTTTTGTGAA
>JBKHBQ010000084.1:0-14318 GCA_046542305.1 Bacteroidales bacterium | reverse complement strand
GGGCTGACCGTAAGGGAGGTCTACCTCACGTTGATTGCCGGCGCATTGCTGCTGGGTTTCACACCCGAGCTATCCTACCTTGAACCCTTCATGTTTTTTTCATTCCGCATCATAGGTATCGGACTTATCATCTTCGGTTCAGCCGTTATCCTGCTGTCCCTGTTTTTCAACAAACCCTGGTGTGCCGTTTGTCCTACCGGATGTTTTCTGGATACGGTCTCTTACAAAAAAGTCACAAAAAATGCTTCTTAATATTCGAGCATCATGCAAAAATCAAAATATTTAAATATCATTCTTGCCATTGCCGTTTTGGTGCTGGTCATCCAACTGACAAAAAAAGGCGAAAACTCCGAAAGGCAAACATCCACACGGGCCGGATCGTCAGCGGATGCGCCGCTAACAAAATCAGATACTGCAACGGAACCATTCAAAAAGAAATCTTTGGGTGTGCGAAGCGAGGTGTATCCCAAACCGGCTTTTGTGATCGGATCCTACGACAAAGCGGGCAAACCCAACATCATGACGGCTGCCTGGGCAGGCATCTGCAACTCCGATCCGCTCAGCATAGCGGTTTCCATGCGGCCGGCAACCTATTCCTATGGCAATGTAACGGAGTCGAAGGCATTTACGGTAAATATTCCCACCGCTGAAATGGCCCGCTACGTGGACTATGCTGGCCGGTTTTCGGGGAAGGATGGGGATAAGTTTAAGGAGACGGGGCTCACACCGGTGAGGGGTGAATTTGTAAATGCCCCTTACGTGAAAGAATTCCCCATTGTGATCGAGTGCGAACTCACCACGTTTCACGACCTCGGTTCGCACCGGCAGTTTATCGGAAGAGTGATAGATGTGAAAGTGGATGAGGCTGTGCTGGATGCCGATGGCCGTGTGGATGTGAATGTGCTGAATCCGCTGGTTTACGGAGGAGGGAAGTATTTTGAAACGGGCCGGTTTATTGCACAGGTCGGCGAGTCGCTGAACGATATTGACGGCGAGCCGTTTGTGCCGGATTACAGCCGCAGGTACGCCAATGAAATCCTGGAGGTGATGCACAACCGGAAGAGCGTGCGCCATTTTACCGAAGAGCCTGTTTCGAAGGAACAGATCGAGACCCTGCTCAGGGCGGGCATGGCAGCACCGACAGCGGCCAACCGGCAGCCCTGGGTGTTTTATGTGGTTACGCAGCGCGAAACCCTTGACGCATTGGGTGACAAGCTACCCTATGCCAAAATGCTGTCGCAGGTCGGAACTGCCATTGTGGTGTGCGGCGATATGGAGAAAGCCGGCAATTTAAAAGAAAAAGACTACTGGGTGCAAGATTGTTCGGCAGCCTCGGAAAACATCCTGCTTGCTGCGGAAAGCCTGGGTCTGGGCGCGGTGTGGACGGCCGCATTTCCATACGACGACAGAACCGCGGTGGTGATAGAAGCGCTGAACCTGCCGGAAAATCACATCCCATTAAACGTGATTCCCATTGGCTTCCCTACCGGCGAGGATATGCCCAAAGAAAAGTGGAGGCCGGAGAATGTGGTCTGGCAGTAGCAGGTTAACCTCCGGGAGATTTCTGCAAACCGGGCATTGATCAGGTAACCGACCGGCCATAAGTGCAGGGAATCAGTAATGGGTTATAATGGTTAGTACGGCACTGTGCCCGATACCACCAGATACCTCACCGTATCACCGATGCTTTGTGCCTGCTTGTATATTTTGCCGTCGATCATGATCATCAGTTTCAGCGAAGAGGTGATATCCCCATAGATTCCCGACAGGTAAAGGATTTGTCCTTCCTCCGCGGCAAAGCTATGGGTCCATTGATCTTCCCTGCTTTGTGCCGCAATATTTTCTGAGATTATCTCGCCGTAGGCATTCCGGTAGGTGATGCTGTACTCCGCCGTGGCATCCGTGGCGATGTACTTCACCATTTTGTCCGTAGGTTTTTCGCAGGATGTCAGGAAGAGGACCGAAATGAACAGGATGATGATTTTCTTCATGTGTTATCAGGTTTAGATATTAAGGATCACGTTGAGGTGAAAAATCCTTCCGGGTTCGTAAAGCGGCGCCCTGCTTCCGATGATGCGGCGGTTGAGGTGCTCGTAATACGTTTTGTCGAACAGGTTGCTGACGCCGCCTGCCAGGGTGAGCATGTCGTTGAAAAGATATTTGATGCTGATGCCTGTGGTGATAAATCCCGGTGTGGCCGGTTCATCGTAAGCCTCTGAAATACGCTTCTGTGAAGCCACGGCACGCAATCTTGCTTCAGGTACCAGTGTGTTGTTGAACATGCGGAAATGGATACTGAGGTTGGCTTCCAATGGAGGGATTTCCGGGAGCGGATCATTTTCTACTGTTTCAGAATCCACTACCTGCCCGTTTTCCACGATATATTTCACGGTTTCAGGATTGACGCCTGTGGTATAGGATGCCGTAAGCGTGCCGCCGAGCGGATGCTGCATGGGGCTGTGCCATCCGAGTTCAAACCCGTAGAGATAAGCCTGGTCGATGTTTTGAAACTGCTTTACCCCCAGTACATCCTTGGATTGAGGCATCACCTGAGAAGGCGGCAGTTTGATGCCGGTGATAAAATCGGTTACGTACGAAAAGAACCCGTTCAGCCTGATTTTGCCCAGGTGTTTTTCGTTGACGGTCAGGGAAAGATCGGCCTGGTGGTTTTTTTCGGGTTTGAGTTGCGGATTTCCCAGGTAGTCGTAGTTGTCGTACCCCAGCGGCAGGAGAATGATAAAACGTTCCACCATATCCGGATTCCTGACGCCGCGGCCCAGGGCAAAATTCAGGGTCAGTGTTTCGGAAAAGTGGTGGCTTGCGCCGGCACTAAGGCTCACGTTGGTAAAATCTGAATCCACCCGGTCGTCGTAATACATTTCGCTGCCCGACATGCTGTACAGCGCCATGGGTGCCGATCCGGCCGAATTAAAATCCACCCTGCCCGAGAGGATCCATTCGGTTTTGTCAGTTTGATCAAACCTGTATTCCGCAAACAAACCCAGGTTTCGGATAAAGGCATCGTTCCACACATCTTCGGTTTTCACCGGCAGTCCCGGCTGCAGGATCAGGTTTTTTAACCGCTCGCCATCCTTCGAAATGTATTCGTAGTCAAATCCGGTGTGCAGATTGGATTTTTCTGACGCAAAGCCAACATCCGCCCGTCCGCCGCGGTTAAGCGCGTCAATGATGGAAACGGCCACCACCGTATCCAAAAAAGAACGCCATTTGTTATCCATTTCATGATGGACATGCGAATTGTAGATCTTTGCTTCGATGCTGCGCAATGTGTTTCCTGGGTTAAGGTATTTGTAAGTGGCCGACATCAGCGTAGTCCGGTCCTCGCGTTCATCCATCGGCAATGCCGGAAAACGCACATCGAAGCCCTGCGATCTTTTGTACGTAAGAAGCATTTCATGGTGGTCCCACGGCCTGAAACCCAATTCGGCGGTGTAATTATATTTTTCAAACGAAGATTTGATTTCCTGCCCGTTGCCGGCTTGATAATTTCCATACGACTGCCGGTTTCCGGAAAGGGCAAAATAAACGCGCTGTCCGCCGCCCAGCACGGTCAGGTGTTCCTTGTTGCCGTTCCAGTTGCTTTCCCAGCCCCTGGCGGCAGTGGCGTTGATCTGAAAACTTTCAAAGGGACGCGCCTTTTCGGTGACCAGGTTTAGCACCGCCCCGAAACTGGGTCCGTAGCGCAGGGCGTAGGGACCTTTCAGGATTTCGATGCGGGTGATGTCGTGGATGTCGATATGCGATGTGGCCGGGTCCATGCGGTTGGGGCATCCGCCTTCAATTTTCTGGCCGGTGTTGTTCTGCACGTTCAACTGCGAAAATTTAAAACCTCTGATCACCGGATCGATATTTCCGCCACCCTTCCTGATACCTGAAACATTGGGCTCGCTCCGCAGAAATTCACCCACATCCCGCGCAGGCAGGCTTTGGATTTTTTGCTTCGGGATTACCTCCTTCACATAAGGGCCATAATCCATGCCTTCGCCCAGGATCTCTACGCCGGGAATCACTTTGACATCAGGTTGAAGTATGATTTCAATGCAGGTATCGGCGCCTTCACGTACCTGAACTTTCCGCTTTGCGGTTTGGTAGCCCATATGTTTCACCATAAGACTGTAGTCACCCGCAGGAACCTGTTCAATGATAAATGCTCCCTGTTGTGAGGATGTTGCTCCCATGCCGGCAGATTCAAGTACAACCTCGGCATGCACAAGCGGATTCCTGTTTTCACCAGAGAATACCTTTCCCGATATGCTTCCGGTTTTTTGCTGTGCATAAACGGAAAGTGCAGCCACGATGAAGACAGAAGCTAAAATCCACCTTATCCGTCGTGCGGTATACATGCTCATTTCATTTTTCTGTCCTGCAAAATTAACGCTTTCTTAACTAATCTATCTTAGAATGTGCTCTAAATTGCCGTCATAATTAAGACCTAAAAAGAGCGTACCTTTGCAAAAAAAATAAGTATGAAACTGAAAGCAGGAGACAGGGTAAAATTTCTTAACGAGCACGGCGGAGGCGTTGTGAGCAAGGTGATAAGCAGTAATCTGGTGCATGTGAAGATCGAGGACGGCTTCGAGATCCCCACCATGACCAGCGAACTGGTGAAGGTAGAGGAAACCGGACAGACGGCCTCGCACATGTTCATGGATAATACCGTTATGGGAAAGGCGCTTGAAGAGGAATCCTCGTCGCCGCAGAAAGAGAAGGAAGAGATCGTTTATGACGAACGGGTGAGCCCCCTGGAAATCTTCAGGGCCAAAGGCAGCGACAAAAAAGGCATTTACCTGGCGTTTGTACCGCAGGAACAAAGGTGGCTGCTTACCGGACTGCTCGATGTTTACCTGATCAACTACAGCGAATACGATATCCTTTTCAGCCTGTTTTTGCGCAAAGCGAACGGAGCCTGGGAAGGTACCGATTATGATGCGGTGAAGCCCAATAGCAAAGTGCTGCTGGATTCGATCGAGCGCGAGGATATCGAGAAATGGAGCTACGGCGTTCTGCAGGTGCTTTATCATAAGGATGTTACCTCAAAAGTGCTTGCACCGGTCAACAGCACCTTTAGCTTTAAACCCGCCAAGCTTTACAGGGAAAATGTGTATCAGGATTCAGCATTCCTGAGTGAAAAGGCTTTTCTGCTGATCATCAACGAAACGGCTACCCAGCCGGTTACTGCCGAAGCCGACGAAAAGTACGATGAGGAAGCCGAAATAAAAGTGGCCAAACCAAAGCAGCCCGAAGAAGTTATCAACAAACATAAAACCAGTCCGAGGGAAGCTGTGGTGGATTTACACATCGGTGAACTGGTGGATGATTACAGCAAAATGAGCAACACCGAGATGCTCAATTACCAGCTCAATTATTTTGTAAGGTGCCTCGAGAGCGCCATCAGGAACTATATTACAAAGGTTATCTTTATTCACGGCGTGGGCGACGGAGTGCTCAAATCGAAGATGCTCGAGATTTTGGACGCCTATGAAAATGTGCGTGTAAAGGATGCATCGTTGAAAAAATTTGGATACGGAGCCACGGAGGTTTTGATCTGGCATAGTAATTTTGCTTAAGGTCGAACTAAACCATAACGTGAAAATGAAAAAAGCGCTTTTGTTTTCGCAGGTACTTTTGTTGATGCTTTTTCTGCCTGTGCTTGATGTACATGCACAAACGGCTGAAAAAGCTCCGCTTCAGGGGCAGTTGAGCGGCAATCGCCTGACGCCCGAAATTGTTGTTGAACCCGACAGCTTTTACCTTGTGATCAAACCCGACACAGTGCTGAAGCGGCAGATCGTGATTTCGAATACCGGCTCGGATACGCTGGATTTCTCGATGATTACCAATCCGCCACGGAAGCTTCATGAAGGCGTGCGCAGCATCGAAGGATCGCAGCTTACTACCAATGTGGCCGGATATATTCCGGGCGAGACCAACGATTATACCTTCAGCCTGTACAACGGCAGTCCCGACAATGAATGGCTCGATACGCTGATCATTCATTTACCCCAGGGCGTAAGTCTTAATTTTTCCACCAACTTTGTCGGTGGCACTTTGGGGCCTTTGGTTTACGACGGAACAAGCGGCAACGGGGTGACCGTGCATTATAATGACGAAAACGGCCCGCCCGGCGGAAACATCCTTCCCGGCGAAACGGCCACGGCACTGCTCAATCTCGCCTTCGACGAAAGCCTCGACGACACCCTCCGGATCGTTTACGAGATCAGCGGCGATGTGAACAACACGCCCCCGCACCACATCACCGACACCCTGATCCTGGAACCCGAAAATGTTTGGCTGATTGCACAGCCCGATTCGGGAAATATTGCACCCGGGGAGCAGAAAACCGTGGATCTGTTTTTCAATTCCGGAGGCTTCCCCATTGGCAATTACCTGCGCCATTTCATTGTGCAAAGCAACGACACAGCTACGCCTGAATTCGAGGTGCCGGTGAATATGGTGGTTTTCCCCTATAACCTCGCGCAAACCATTGACATTCCCGAAGGATGGAGCGGCATTTCCACCTATGTGCATCCGTTTAAGGAGGAGGTGGCTGAGATCTTCGACACGGTAAGCGACCGCATCACGGTACTCCGGAATCAGAGCGGCCTCTTCTGGCCGGAGCAGCAAATTAATACCCTCGGCAACTGGGATGCCTTCCAGGGGTATGTGATCCACGCCAGCGAACCCATCCAGGTGAAGGTGAACGGCATTTTCGAAGTGTCGCAAACCGTGGTACTGACCGAAGGGTGGAATATCCTGCCCGTACTCACCACCCAGCCGGCTTCTACCTTCGTGGTATTCCGCGACCTCGACGAGGTGATCGACATCGTGCAGGAAGTCGGCAGCGATAAGGTATACTGGCCCTCGCAGGGCATCTATACCCTTACCCAACTGAAGCCCGGCAAAGCATATCTGATCCGGGTTACCGAAACGTGCTCTGTGGTATTTCCGGCTCCTGTGGCGAAGTAACCATTCAAATATACCTTTCCGGGTAAATCCTGAGTTTTGCCGAAATGAAAGCTGATTTCTCGCTGCCGCTTGAAAAGTCCGCGATCGCTGGCGCCCACACCTGAACCTCCGGTTCCGACAGGCGGTCTTTTCGACCGGAAACCCGCAGCGCAGCGGAGGGTTGGAAGGAGAAATCTGCCGCTATTTATGTGTGAAAGTTTTCGCCTGAAACATGAAGCAGCGGGGTGCAGGAGGGAGAAATTTACGTCAACTCACCGCTGCAAGATCATTTAAATGAAACATAAAACACGGTTTAAGCGCCTCTGCAGAGATCATTACCTTTATCACCTAAATCTTCACCTATGAAAAAAATCTACTTTGCTTTGCTTGCACTGTTTGGCGGATTTTGCCGCAATATTTTTATATAATATCATCCCTGACCCCACACAGGATTCGGCGTTGTATATCGCTACGGATGTGGGTGTATTTGTAAGCTGGAACCTGGGACAAAAACTGGGGCCTGCTCGGCAAGGGGCAATAAGGGTGGATAATATATTGAGGCTTTGCTGAGAAATTTTTGCCGGCGTCCTGCCTCGACTTAGATTTACTTCCTGCCTGATTTTTTATCGATCTCCGGATATCAGCCGGGTCAGCTTTACGAATTCGGCGGTGCTTAGCTGCTCGGGTCTTTGGTTGAAAATATCATTTTTTGCAATGTCAGGGTTTTCACCTGTGTATTGTCTGAGAGAATTCCGAAGCGTTTTGCGCCGCTGGTTGAAAGCTGATTTTACGATTCTGAAAAACAGTTTTTCATCACAATCCAGCGAAAAATCCGCTTTTCTTTGTAGCCGGATCACAGCGGACTTCACCTTTGGAGGTGGCGAAAACACCTTTTCATTCACTGTAAACAAATATTCAGTTACATAAAAGGCGCCGAGCAAAACCGTGAGGATGCCGTATACCTTGTTGCCCGGCGATGCAGTGAGGCGCTCGGCCACTTCCTTCTGGATCATCCCTACAGCTTCCGGGATCAGGTGGCGGTGTTCGAGGATCCTGAAAAAGATCTGACTGGAAATGTTATAAGGGAAATTGCCGATCAGGGAAAACTCATCCTTGAAAATCTGCGTCAGGTCAAGTTTAAGAAAATCCGCTTCAATGATATTTTGGGATAATCCGGGGAAAGCCGTTCGGAGCCAGGCCACCGATTCGCTGTCGAT
This sequence comes from Bacteroidales bacterium, assembly GCA_046542305.1. GTDB lineage: Bacteria > Bacteroidota > Bacteroidia > Bacteroidales > 4484-276 > JBKHBQ01. The sequence goes on along the minus strand of JBKHBQ010000084.1, from coordinate 6,135 downwards.
CTCGATCAGTTTCAGTTCATCTGCCTTATTGATCAGATACTTGGTGAGCACACCGGTGCCGGGGCCGATTTCCAGAACCCGGTCTGCCGGTCCGAGGCTGTTTACAATTTTCCCGGCGATGTTTTCATCCGTAAGAAAATGCTGACCCAAATGCTTTTTTGCACGAACAGGATTCATGAGTTAGATATCAGATGCCAAAGGTAACCTCAAAATTTAAATCCAAAGCATATTGTTGTGATGGCTGTGAATTGTTGTGATGGTTGTGGTGGTTGTATACGGTGTGAAACCATCAATTCACCATATCCCCGCGCAGTTCCCTGAAGCGTTTGCGTGCCTCTACCACAAACAGGCTGCCGGGATAATCCTTCATCAGTTGACCATAGAGGTCCATGGCCAAATCTGTATTTCCGAAATGACGTTCCTGCAGGTCGGCGCGGATCATCAGGGCATTATCCGAGAGAATATCTTCAGGATACATTTCAACCACTTTGGCCAGCAGGCTGTCGGATTTTTGATAATCTCCGGTCTGGATGTAGATTTCTCCTTTCTTGAAAAGCACCTCATCGTGTAGCGGATGCCAGAGCGAGACCATCTGGATGGAATCCAGGGTGATAAGCGCTTCATCGAATTTGTTGCGGTAAGCCAGCAGGTCGGCCTGCGAATAGTAGCGCAGCGCGGTGTAGGAGCTGTCCATATCAATATTGTCGCTGATCAGCAGCGAAAGGTCCATGGCGTCGTTGGCGATCAGCTTGGAGGTGGCCGCCTTCAGCACGTCGAGTTGGGCTTTTGCCCATTTGAATTCACCTATGTAATACGACAGCCTCGCGTTTTTATATTTGGCCAGGTGGCCCAGCGGATCGTTTTTGAAATCATAGTCCACCTGCGAATACAGCAGGGTGGCATCCCATACATCGCCTTTGAACAACAAAATATCCGCCAGTTCGATCTTGCATTCCGCCTTCATCATGGGGCTTACCGCCGGCATTTCCACGGCCTTGTTCAGGATGTTGATGGCTGTATCGATCCGGTCGAGGTAAAATGCCTGAAGGTGTGCCAGGTAGCGCATGATGGGGACCGTGAAGGTGTTTTCGCCGAACTCTGCCAACGCTTTCAGGTATTCGTTTTCCAGTTCGATCAGATCCTGTTGGGTATAATCGTAACGGTTGGTTACTTTCATATAGCGGGCATTGAGCAGTCCGATGCGGGCTTCGAGGTAGAGCGGGCTGTTAGCGCCTTTGCCCATCAGGTATTCGAAAGCATCGATGGCCACGTCGTAAGCTTTGTTCGACAGGCAGAGTTGTCCCAGTTCATAAACGCGGCTTCCGTCTTCCTGCAGGCGGCGGTCGAGCGATTTCGACTGGATCAGCGCCATTTCAAAATCCTTTTGCTGCACCGAATACCAGATCAGCATGTCGGCATAGAAGGTTTTTTCGGGCGCACGCTGTACCCTGCGAAGAAGTTCGGTTCTCAGTTCTTCAACAAGCAGCCCTTCGGTATCATTGTCCAGGGCCGATTGCAGGCGACCCTTCACCAGGTCCATCCTGTCGATCTCAATTTCAATAAGGTTAAGGTATTCCTTTACCATCTCCCCATAATTCTCGAGCCGTTCGTAAATCCTTGCCAGGTCGAGGTTGAACGGGTAATCGGGCACCAATTCGCGCCCCTGCTCGAAGGTACGGATGGCATAATTGGTCTGGCCGCGGTAGTTAAAGGCATTGGCCAGGTTGCGGATCTGCCCGGGATCGGCTTCAATGTTTTTCAGGGCATCGTCGAATATTTTCTCTGCTTTTTTCTGATCGCCGGTCAGGGTGTGGATAAAACCTTCGTCAACCATATAGCGCAGCCTGTCGGGATCGTTTCGCTGTTGTTTGCGGGTAATCTGCAGCGCCGTTTTGTAATCCTGCAGTTCGATGAGGCAGTACATATAATAGGTGTAGTAAAAATGCGTGCCTTTTTCATCGAAGAGTTTTTCGTAAAGCACCACGGCCTTCTCAAACTCCTTGTTATTGATGTATTCCGCTGCCAGCTTTTCATCGTCGGGCCGGGGTGGTTTGTAGGTGGCGGTTTCGGCACGGGGAAAAGCCGGGACATCCTGCGCCGAAGCAGTAAATGCCAGTGAAACAATAAAAAGGAAAAGGAGGCCGTATGTTAATTTCATCATGATGAAGATTGTCTTTCAAATAGAAACAATAAAGCCGCCGCTTTAGTATTTTGTTCACATTTTTTGAGACCTGCCGGTAAATCAGGTTTGCACAGTCCGCGCTTAGCCGATCATTTCGAAACCGGTATACGGTACCAGCGCTTTTGGAATGCGAATGCCTTCGGGTGTCTGGTTATTTTCGAGCAATGCGGCTACAATTCTTGGCAATGCCAGCGCACTTCCGTTCAGGGTGTGGGCCAGCACAGTTTTGCCCTCTTTGTTCTTATGGCGGAGTTTCATGCGGTTGGCCTGGAAATTTTCGAAGTTCGAAACGGAGCTCACTTCAAGCCATCTTTCCTGGGCGGCCGAGAACACTTCGAAATCGTAGGTTAGGGCAGAGGTAAAGCTGAGGTCGCCGCCGCACAGTTTCAGGATACGGTAGGGCAGTTCCAGCTTTTCGATAAGCGAACCCACATATTCGCGCATCTCTTCGAGCGCCTGGTAGGAATCTTCCCCGGTGCGGATCTGTACGATTTCTACTTTGTCGAACTGGTGCAAACGGTTCAGCCCGCGCACATCGGCGCCCCACGATCCGGCTTCGCGGCGGAAGCAGTTGGAGTAAGCCACATTTTTTATGGGAAGCTCGTCTGCTTTCAGGATCACATCGCGGTAAATGTTGGTAACGGGAACTTCGGCCGTGGGGATCAGGAACAGCTTATCAACGGGTACGCCGTACATCTGCCCATCCTTGTCGGGAAGCTGACCGGTACCATAGGCCGAATCTTCGTTTACCACGAGGGGCGGCTGATATTCCAGATAGCCGGCGGCAATGGCCTGGTCGAGGAAGAAGTTGATGAGGGCGCGTTGCAGGCGGGCACCCTTACCGCGGTAAAACGGGAATCCGGCGCCGGTTACCTTCACGCCCAATTCGAAATCGATGATGTTGTATTTTCTGATCAAATCCCAGTGGGGGAGTGCGTCTTCTTTTTTTGCCGGGATTTCGCCATGCTGATGCACCACCTCATTGTCATCGGCGGTTTTGCCTGCGGGCACCCCGGGGTGGGGGAGGTTTGGAAGTTGCACCAGCGCATCGTTCAGTTCCCGGGTTATTTTGTCCAGGTTATCGCCAAGATCTTTGCTGATATTTTTCAGCGAAGCACTCTGGCCCTTCATCTGGTTGGCTTCATCGGCTTTGCCTTCCTTATATAATCTTCCGATGCTTTTGGCAATTTTGTTTGCTTCGGCCAGCGTTTCGTCGAGCTTTTGCTGGGTTTCGCGGCGGTGCTCATCGAGCGACAGGATTTCGCCGACCAGTTTGGCAGCATCGAAATTTTTTATTTTCAGCCGGTCGATAACTTCATCGGCATGTTGGCGAAGGTAATTGATCTGTATCATTTTCCCGGTTTTAATTGCTTTAAACAAAAAATCTCCTGCTTCTTTAAAAACAGGAGATTTCCTATAAAATCTTACGATCCCGAATTAATTTGCAGGTTCAGTCGTTTCGTTCGGAATAACGGAAACATATGATTTGTCGTCTTTTCTTCTTCTGAATTCCACGGTGCCATCCACCAGCGAAAACAGGGTATGGTCTTTACCGAGTCCGACATTGAGTCCCGGACGGTGTGCCGTACCGCGCTGGCGTACGATAATGTTTCCGGCTTTGGCGAACTGTCCGCCGTAAATTTTTACACCCAGTCGTTTACTATGTGATTCACGGCCGTTTTGCGAACTACCTGCACCTTTTTTATGTGCCATAATATTGTGATTTTATTGTTTACAAATCGGATTATGCTCCCAGCGAAATATCTTCGATTTTCAACTTGCTCAGTTGCTGGCGGTGGCCATTCTCAACCTGGTAGCCTTTTCTTCTTTTTTTCTTGAACACGATCACTTTGTCGCCCTTCAGGTGCGAAACAATGGTGGCTGATACTTTGGCGCCGTCCAACAGGGGCTTACCCACGGTTACATCGTCGCCGTTCTCAACCAGCATCACCTGGTCGAATTCCACTTTGTCGCCTTCGTTACCTTCGAGGCGGTGTACGTACACCTGCTTTTCCTTCTCTACTTTAATCTGTTGTCCGGCTATGTCTACTATTGCGTACATTGTTGTATGTATTGTTAAATGCTAATTTTCAAAAAGGAGTGCAAAGGTAGAAATTTTTTCTAACTACCAAATCTTTTTAAACTTTTTTTGATCAGATTTTTAGCTTTCCGGCTCCGGTTAACCAGCAGTACGCCCAAAAGAATCAGCGCGATAAACACAAACGCCGATGCGGGGAAACGCTCGCCGTCGAAGGTGCCCCAGGCAAGCGCAAGCACAGGAACAAAATAGGTGACCGAAGAGGCGAACACCGCATTGGTGATCTGCACAAGTTTATTGTAAAAGATGATGGCTACTGCCGAAGGAAAAACGCCAAGTATCACCACGTAGCCAAAGCTGCTTCCTCCTTTGGGGTGGTTTAACAGGATGTGGATGAAATCCGAGAAGAAGAAAATGTAAATGCCTACCGGGATGCCAATAAAGAAAAATCCGAGCGAAGCAATTGAAATGGCGTTTACATCATTCAGGTAGTATTTGATCATGTTACTCTGGATGGCATAGAGGATGGTGGCGATGATTACGTAAACGGCAAAGGAAAAATGAAATTCGAAGGACCCGTTGCTGGTGACATAGATCAGCCCCACGGCTCCGAGCAGTCCGAGTAATACGCCGAGCATACTTATCCAGTTGCTTTTCTGTTTAAAAAACAACAATCCCACGATCAGGGTGAACAGCGGCGTGAGCGAGTTGAGGATTCCTGCCAGTGAGCTGTCGATGTGGGTTTGCGCCCTCGCAAACAAAAACGCCGGAATTCCGGTGCCAATCAGGCCAATGATGGCGATGTACTTTAGTTTGCGCGCAGCCACCTTATTAATATGTAACACTGCCATTGGCAAAAGCACCACAAAAGAAACAAAAACACGCAGGCCACCCACCTGCAGGCTGGAATATGCTTCCAGCCCACGCTTGATCAGAATAAAAGAACTGCCCCAGATCATAACCAATAGTGCCAGGATCAGCCAGGGCAGGGCCGGCGAATGACGAATTTTTTGCAGCACGTTAAACGAGTTTAGTAAATCATTGATATAGTGACAGAAAATAGATGATCATCTTTATTTTTTAACAGGTGTGATATAATCTTGTCAAAAAAAATTATTATTGCACGTGGCATTTGCCAAATATGTACTAATTTAGTGCACCCAAAACGGGATAAACGAACAATTGAAAACTTTAGTGAAAAAAACACAATTTATTTTTGAAGTTTAAAGATTGTTTTATTTTTGCATGTAGGTACAACAAAAACAATACGCATGGGTAAACAATTACGCGCTCTCTGTACACATTACCAGACTAATTTCAGAAATGTATTTAAAGTCGTTGATACTCAGGTATTGCGGCATACCTCTACCACAAATACAGCGGAAAGCAGCGTCATTGTTTCACGAATGCATCGTTAGTACCATTTCCTGCATCAAATACATGTGAGGATGATCAGAGGAGGAATTTTCTTACAGGCTGTTTTTTTTTGTGTTATAATATGAATTAATAAAGTATTGTTAACCAAATCCATGATTATGAAGCAAACGAAGGAACGACACTTTAAACCCCCTTAGGGGATGCGCTGATCCGGTTCAGGGATCAATAAATTTTAAAAAGTTTACAATTAAAATTTTAAAAATTAATCCGATTAATTTAATCACTAACTAAAAACAATTTCTTATGAAGCAAATTACGAAAATTAGTTTGATGCTGTTTACCTTCATATTCGCATCATCACTGATTTTCGCCCAGTCTAACAACTATTCGGGGTACACCCAGGATGAGTTGGATGCTCTGAAAACAGAGCTGATGCAGACGGCCGAAAAATCAGATCATGTGAAGGTATTCACCGTTAACAGTACCGATGATCCGTGGGATCTTCAGTTCAGCGTTCCCGTTGGCGTAGGTGAGGGTG
>JBKHBQ010000083.1:0-14383 GCA_046542305.1 Bacteroidales bacterium | reverse complement strand
GGCGATCTGGAACCCGACGAACTGCAACCGGGAAATTTCCTGCCTATGGAAACCGAATCAGGCACCCCCTTCAATGGAAAAATCCTTGAAGTAACCGACGATAAGGTGACGCTCGATTTCAATCATCCCCTGGCCGGTAAGGATCTGCTTTTCAAGGGCAAAATCCATGGCATCCGCGAAGCCACACATTTTGAAATTGAAAGCGGAATGGTGGACAGCAGGGAAACGAAAAAAAGATAGCTATAAAACAAATAGATTCCTTTAAAGATTACCGGGCTCAATATTATAAAATCCGAAATATTCTTTGTCATAAAATCACTCCCTGTGATTTGCGCAGTTGCAAATATGATGGCGTCGGGTAGTTTTATTTTCATTTGCTTCCTTTTTTCTATTACTCTTTTTGCCAACTGATCATCGAAAAAACGATTTGAAAATAGGATAGAAATCTCTCAATAGCATCCTCCTCTTCCTTATTCTTAAATTGAAATCCTAAAACTTCAATACTTGAGATGATGGATAAATAATATTTGTCATGATGATTGAATACATCATTAAAACTTATCCGGCCTTTTGATAGATAAATGATTATGTTGCTGTCGATTACCAGACTGTTCCCATTCATCTTTTAACTTTTTTTGCCACTTTTCCGGACGTTTCTCACAAAAATGGTTTTAAAACCCAAGGATAAAATGGAATTTAAGTTGAAAATAATGATTATTTTGTAAACCTGAATTTGATTAGTTAATAATCATTAAGATTGTTTTTACCTTGATAATTAACGCACATTCATATTACAGCTTACGCTACGGAACGCTTTCGGTTGATGAACTGGTGAGCGGGGCTGCAAGATGTGGCATCGAAACCCTGGCACTGACCGACATCAACAACAGCACCGGCATAATCGACTTTGTGAAAGCCTGCAAAGCTGCCGGAATTCGTCCGGTGGGGGGGATGGAGTTCAGGCGGGCAAACAGGCTGCTGTACATCGGCATGGCCAAAAACAACCGGGGTTTCAGAGAACTCAATGAATTTTATTCCACCTACAGTCTTCAAAAGAAAGATCTCCCCGACGAACCGGCAGATTTCGAAAATGTATTCGTGGTGTGGCCTTTTGGTTCGACGCCCGGCCGGCCACTGAAGGAGTACGAGTTTATCGGCGTAAGGCCTTCGCAGGTTCGGAAACTCGTGGGCCGGGTCGACCGGTCAAAAATGGTTATTTGGCAGCCGGTAACGTTCAGGGATGAAGACGGTTTTTTGCTGCACCGCAACCTGAGGGCCATTCACCTGAACACACTTTTTACAAAACTTACGGATGAAGACCTGGCCGGGCGGGATGAGCATTTGCTTTCGCCGGAACTTTTGCGCAAAGCATTTGAGGATTATTCGGATATCATCAACAATACAGAAAAACTCCTGGACCAATGCAGTATCGATTTTGATTATAAATCGATAAAAAACAAGCAGGCTTTTACCGGCAGCCGGTACGACGATAAGGTCCTGCTCGAAAAGCTGGCCTTCGACGGGATGGTTTACCGCTACGGCAAAGGCAACCCGGTAGCAGAGCAGCGGGTACGGCACGAACTGGATATTATTGATAAGCTCGGTTTTTCCTCGTACTTCCTGATGGCGTGGGATATTGTGCGATATTCGATGGCGCGCGGGTTTTACCATGTGGGGCGGGGGAGCGGCGCCAACAGCGTGGTGGCCTATTGCCTGAAAATCACCGATGTGGATCCCATCGAACTGGATCTGTATTTCGAGCGTTTCATCAACCCCAAACGGACCAGTCCGCCCGACTTCGACATTGATTATTCATGGAAAGACCGCGACGAGGTGATCGATTACGTATTCAAACGCTACGGCCGCCAGCATACCGCCCTGATGGGCACCATCACCACGTTTAAGGATCGCTCGCCCATTCGTGAGTTAGGCAAGGTGTACGGGCTGCCCAAGGCCGAAATCGACCACCTGGTGGATTTTCCGGAGCAGCGCCATAAGCGCGACAGCGTGACCGACCAGATCCTGCGCATTGCCGAACGTATGACCGACTTTCCCAACCTGCGCAGCATTCATGCCGGCGGAATGCTGATCTCCGAGGAACCCATCACCTGCTACACGGCGCTGGATATGCCACCCAAAGGCTTTCCCACCACCCAGTGGGATATGTACGTGGCCGAAGATATCGGGTTCGAAAAGTTGGATATCCTGAGCCAGCGCGGCATCGGCCACATCAAGGAATGTGCTGATATCGTCAGGATCAACCGCGGGCAGGAAGTGGACGTGCATGATGTGCCAAGTTTCAAAAAAGACAGGCAGGTGAAGGACCAGTTGAAACGCGCCGAAACCATCGGATGCTTTTATATCGAAAGTCCTGCCATGCGCGGATTGCTTACCAAACTGCGCTGCGACAATTACCTGACGCTTGTTGCCGCCAGCTCCATCGTAAGGCCCGGGGTGGCGCGCTCCGGCATGATGCGCGAGTACATTCACCGGTTTCACCACCCGCACGATTTCGAATATATCCACCCGGTGATGGAGCAGCAGTTGCGCGAAACCTTTGGCGTGATGGTGTACCAGGAAGATGTGCTTAAAGTTTGTCACCATTATGCCGGCCTTGATCTGGCCGAGAGCGATGTGCTGCGGCGGGCCATGAGCGGAAAGGTGCGCGGCAAAAAAGAATTTCAGCAGATCGTGGAGCGGTTTTTCGAAAAATCAAAAAAACTGAACCGGCCGGATGACATCACCAAAGAGGTATGGCGGCAGGTGGAATCGTTTGCAGGATATGCTTTTTCCAAGGCGCATTCGGCTTCTTATGCCGTAGAGAGTTTTCAGAGCCTTTACCTGAAGGCTCATTATCCGCTGGAATTCATGACGGCTGTGATCAACAACTTCGGCGGATTTTACAAAACCTGGGTATATTTTAACGAAGCCCGGCGATGCGGGGCGAAAATCTCGCTGCCCTGTGTGAATCGCAGCGAACACAAAACCACGATCTACGGCGATGAGATTTTTGTGGGCTTCATCCATATCCAAAGCCTGGAAAATAAACTGGCGCTGCGCATGGTGGAGGAGCGCCGCATCAGGGGGGTATTTGCAGATATGGAAGATTTCATCACCCGCGTGCACCCCGGCCTGGAGCAATTGATCCTGCTCATCCGTACCGGGGCGCTTAGGTTTACAGGAAATTCCAAGAGCCGCCTGCTGTGGGAGGCGCATCTTTTTTTCGGGAAAAGCAAGAAGGAAGTCGTACAAAGTTCGCTGTTCAGGGTGACCGGCAGGAGTTTCGAATTGCCTCAGCTCGAGCACAGCCGGGTAGAAGATGCTTACGACGAAATCGAACTGATCGGCTTTCCCGTTACGCTTACCTATTTCGACCTGCTGAAAACCAGGTTCCGTGGCGAGATAAAAGCCCGCGAGATGCAGGCAAACGTGGGTAAAACCGTTCGGATGCTGGGCGAGGTGGTTACCCGTAAATTTGTAAAGACCGTAAAGGGCGAGATCATGCATTTCGGCACCTTTATCGACGATGAGGGCGAATTTTTTGATACCACCCATTTTCCAAATTCCCTGAAGAAGTACAATTTTCAGGGTCACGGCATTTACCTGATCCTTGGAAAGATCGAGTCGGAGTTCGGATTCCCGAGCCTGGTGGTCGAAAAAATGGCCAGGCTGCCGGTAGTGAAAGATCCGAGGAATGGGTGAGGGTGAAGCTATTATATAAAAAAAGGAAAAATGATAGAAGGGAGAAAATGAATAGAACATCAAGTTGGAATCAACAAATATTCTCAGTTCATTCCCAGTTTTAAAGTCAGGTATCTCAGGAAATTATTCACTCTTCTCCAACTCCTTTTCCATTTGCTGTTGGATGACGGAAGCCTGCTTCATGGCCTCTTCAGCAAAATCCTCCCCGGAAGTAGCATAAATAATTCCGCGCGAAGAATTGATCAGCAGGCCGCAGTCCTTGTTCATTCCGTGTTTACAAACTTCTTCAAGGCTGCCGCCCTGCGCGCCGACACCCGGCACCAGCAGGAAATGATCGGGAATGATCCGGCGGATATCGGCCAGCATATCCGCTTTGGTAGCCCCCACCACATACATCATATTTTCGGGTGTGCCCCAGTTTTTCGACGTCGTAATCACCTTTTCGAAAAGTGATGTTCCGTCTTGCATTTTTGCAGTTTGGAAATCGAAGGCTCCCGCATTGGAGGTCAGGGCAAGTAAAATCACCCATTTGTCTTCAAAACCGGTAAAAGGTTCAACCGAATCGCTGCCCATGTAGGGAGCCACCGTTATGGCGTCGAATCCGAAACCATGTGGCGGATTATCAAGAAATGCCCGGGCGTACATTTTGGAGGTGTTGCCAATGTCGCCGCGTTTGGCATCGGCAATGGTGAAAATTTCATCCCTGAATTTGTCCAAATAGGCCATCGTTTTTTCCAGGCTTTGCCATCCTTTGCTGCCGCTGCTTTCGTAAAAGGCCAGATTGGGCTTGTAAGCCACTGCAAGATCATGTGTGGCATTGATGATTTGTTTGTTGAATTCAAAAACCGGATCGTCAAAATGCCGCAAATGAACCGGGATTCTGCCGGGATCGGTATCAAGTCCGATGCATAAAAAGGATTTCTTCCTTCGGATCAGAGAAATAAGTTGTTGCCTATCCATATGCACTTGTTTATTGCGCACAAATTTACTTTATAAACCTGACCGGACGATTCAGGTGCTGATTTTTTTAAATTCTCATGAACCTAATTAAAAAAATGTTGTTTAACGTATACTATTAAACATTAAACATTATGATCATCATCATCAAAAAAAACAGCAAACGGAAAAAGACAGACATGAACGTTAGTTCCTTCGTCGACAGCTTTTTTCGTGCCATTGCTCCGGTTAAAACCAGGCTAGGCGCCGCCAAAATTAAAATCAGAAGTACAATGGTCATGTATTAGAATAAAATCATGAGAGATCGCAATATCATTATAGCAGGCGGTTCAACAGGTATAGGATTGTCGCTGGTAAAGGCGCTATCTGCTGAAAATAATGTAATCGAATATTCAAGAAGCGGAACAAAATCCGAAGAAGCGCCCGGAGTAACGCATCGTTATCTGGATGTAATGTCTGAAGTCTGGGAGTTGGGCACTTTGCCTAAAGTTGTTGATGGTTTTGTTTACAGTCCAGGGACAATTAATCTGAAACCTTTCCGAAGAATTTCCGGAAGCGACATGCTCATGGATTTCAGGTTGAATGTTGTCGGGGCTTTCAGGTTCATTCAAATGATTTATCCACATTTGCGTAAGTCGGAACATGCCTCAGTTGTGCTATTCAGCACAGTGGCTGCAGGTACCGGTATGGCTTTTCACAGCAGCGTTGCAGCATCAAAGGGAGCCATTGAAGGCCTGGTGAGATCGCTGGCTGCCGAATTTGCGCCGCGCATAAGGGTAAATGCTGTTGCACCCTCACTCACGGATACGCCGCTGGCCGCATCGTTGCTTGCCACCGAAAAGCGCAGGGACCAATCTGCTGACATGCACCCCCTCAAGCGTTATGGAACAGTGGTAGATCAGGTAAATGCAGTAAAGTTCTTACTGGGGGAGGAATCTTCGTGGATAACAGGCCAGATCCTGCACGTCGACGGAGGGCTGTCCGCGGTGAGGGGATAGGTTTCGCTTCTAATCCACATATATCCCGGCCCGGAAGCTTTAGCGGCTCCGGGTCTTTTTTTTTGCCGGAGGACCTCATCAGGAGCAAATAGTGATGATTGTCAGAGCGAGGGTTCTCAATGACCATGCTGCCGTTCGTATTACATTTAATCTGATCAGCTTTTCTATCAGGACAGGCGTGTGACGTGTCAAAAAAAAAACAGAATCATGCACAATATGTTTAATCTGTAATTAATTTAGTAAAACAAATATCTGCCCCTAAGGCCTTCGGTTTAAAAAATACCCTTTTATTATTCTATTTTTTCGTAATTTCATCGCATCAAAAAAACAGATTTACTAACCAAAATCACAGTTCATTATGAGAAAACTCATTACGCTTTTTATCATGCTTTTTGCCTTTAGTTATGCATCCTTTGCTGATGGATACAAGGTAAGCTACAGCGAACCGCAACCGGGAACCATGCAGTTGGAATATACCATCCAAAAGGTTTCCATCACACCCGTTACGCTGAACGGCTCTGTTTACACACGAATCGAAAGCGGTTGTAAGCTCCACACCGAAAAAACCGGCTGGGCTGAACTGCCCTTGGTTACCACCGCCCTTCAGCTTTCGGATATTAAAAACTACGATGTGGTTTTTACCGGAGGTGATTACACGGATTATACTTTGGAACACCCGCCGGTACCTTCCCGCGGAGTGATCTATCGTGATCAGGATCCGTCATCGATCCCGTATACCATTGATCCCGCTTCCATTACCAACCGGTTCTATCCCGGTGACAAGGTAGAAATGACTTCACCCTATATCATCAAGGATGTACGCGGCGCTACGGTTACGGTTTATCCGTTTCAGTACAATGCAGCCAAAAATGTACTGCGTGTTTATCAGAATTTCACCGTCCAACTGATCGAAAATAATGATCAGCCAACCAATCCGCTCACAATAACTTCGGAAATGCCGCTCAGGGAGATGATCGGTGTGTATGAAAGTGCCTTTATAAATTATGATGCACCGACAGACGACCTGACCATTGCCGAGAACGGAGAAATCCTTGTGATCTGTACCGCTCGCGATGAGGCTGCCATTCAGCCCTACATCGACTGGAAAACAGAAAAAGGAAATGTGGTGCATAAAGAGGTGGTTTCAACCGGAACCAATGTTGACGGGCTGGTTCAGGATATGTACGATGCCAACAACAATATTCTGTATGTATTGATGGTAGGCGACTGGAACGACGTGAAATGTGCCAACATCGACGGCACACCGCAGGACCCTGTAACAGGTTGCGTGGTGGGTAACGATGATTATTTCGATATTGCCGTAGGTCGTCTGGCAGCCAATTCAGCAGCCGATGTCACCATCCAGGTGAACAAAATCATCGATTACGAAAAAGATCCCGATCTGTCGGGAACATGGTACGAAACTGCTACCGGCGTTGCCAGTAATCAGGGCTCCGGCGATGACGGCGAGTACGACGACGAGCATATTCAGATCATTTACGATGATAAACTCGATCCGTTTACCTATAACAATCACAACCCCATCTACGATCCCACGGCAAACTCAACCATGGTAACGGCTGCACTCGAAACCGGCACAAGTATTATAAACTACTGCGGCCACGGTTCAAGCACGTCATGGGGAAGTTCGGGCTTTAGCAACTCGCACATTGCCAGCCTGACCAACGGCGACAAGCTGCCGTTTATCTTTTCGGTAGCCTGCGTCAACGGAGCCTATCATTCTACCTTCTGCTTTGCGGAAGCCTGGATGAACCAGGAGGGCGGCGGTGCCGTAGGAGCGCTCATGTCGACCATCAATCAGCCATGGGATCCGCCGATGCGCGGACAGGACTATTTCAACGACCTGATCATCGGTGGTTACGATTACAGTCAGCATCCCGGTCAGAATGGTATTACCACCACCGAAGGACGTACCACATTCGGGTCCGTTGTTTTCAATGGACTGGTGCTGATGATCACCGAATCTCCGGGTGACCTGAATACCGCTCAAACCTGGATTCTTTTCGGCGACCCTGCCATGCAGCTCAGAACCGCAACACCGGCCGACCTCAGCTATACAAATAATGTGATGCTGGTGGGAACGCCTTTTGAAACCACCGTCACCAAAAACGGATCACCTTTTGAGGGTGCTATGGTTGCCTTATCACAGAACGACATCACCCATTCGGCTGTGACTGATGCCAGTGGGTTTGTTTCTATTCCCAACGACTTTGTGCCGGGCGATGTACAGATTGTCATCACCGGATTCAACTGCGAAACCATTTACGAAACCATCCAGTGCATTCCGCCTACAGGGCCATACGTGATCTACAGCAACTATGAACTTAATGATGCAAACGGAAACGCAAACGGCATCCTTGAATATTTCGACGGCAATGTGCTGCTCGATTTCGCCATGAAAAACGTAGGCGTTGAACAGGCCAGCAATGTGCAGGTGACGATTTCTACATCCGATGAGTACGTGACAATTACCGACGGAACCGAGAACTTCGGCAACCTTGCCGCCGGCGAAGTTAAAACCATCACCGATGCTTTTGCCTTTGATATTGCAGGTGACGTGCCTGAAGGTCATGGTATCAGTTTTGAGGTGGTGGCCACCGGTCAGGAAACCTGGGAAAGCATGTTCACCATCACGGCATATTCAGCTTTGCTGGAATACGAGGAATTTACCATCGACGATTCAAACGGGAACAACAATGGTATTCTTGATCCGGGCGAAACCGCCGATCTCATCGTGGTGATCAGCAATAACGGCTCGGCCGATGCCTTCAATGTTTTGGGAACGCTTGAGAGTCTTGATACCTATATAACTATCAATACTGCTGATCCGCAGGAGTTTGGTACCATCCTCGGCGATGAAACCGGAACGGCAGCTTTCAGTGTTACAGCTGCATCGACCATCCCGGCAGGATATACCGCTGACCTGGAGGTGAATTTCACTGCCGATTACGGGTTTGCCGGAAGTGCCGTGTTTGGGGTACTGTTCCCGGATTATTGCTACGGCGAGGCTAATTGCTCATACGGAGACGGCATCACGGGTTTTGCCGTTGCCGAGATCAACAATCTTAATAATGGATGTAGTGAAGACAACGGCATTATGGGCTACGGCGATTTTACGGATATGATTACGCCGCTCGATCCGGGAATGACCTATGAGGTAACGATGGAAACGGGCTACAGCAGCCAGTTTGCCACAATATGGATTGACTTTAATGATAACAAGGAATTTGAAGAGTCGGAACGGTTGCTCACGGATTTTGAACTGGATAATTCCGGTCAGTTGTACTATACCGATATAACCATTCCGGATGATGTACCCACCGGCACCAAACGTATGCGCCTGCGGGCCCGCTGGTTGGATTCCTCCAGCGATCCGTGTGCGGATTTCTCGTATGGTGAAACCGAGGACTACACCGTGGTGATCGGAGAACCCGCTTATCTGCCCCCGCCTGAAAACCTTACCGCACAGGTGAATGGTGATGATGTTACGCTTTCGTGGAATGCTCCCGAGCGTTTCGAACTGATGGGATACAATGTTTATCGTGATGGGGTGATGGTAGCCAATATGATGACCCAAACCACCATGACCGACCCCGACTGTCCCGAAGGAAGCTATTGGTATGCCGTTTCCGCAGTTTATGCCGAAGGCGAATCAGGCCATTGCAATCCTGTTCAGGTGACTATTGGTGGATTTATCGGAAAGCTGCAGGGATTTGTCAGGGATGCCGTGACCAAAATTTCCATAGGCGACGCATGGGTTTCTGCAATGGATTCCGATTTTGGCGCCGTGGCTTATCAGACGCCTTTCGGCAGCCACTATACCCTGAGCCTGCCGGGCGGAACCTACAACATCGAATGTTCGGCTGCAGGCTACCAGAGCGAAACCATAAATAATGTGACAGTGGTGGACAACGGAACCAGTGCCCTTAATTTCTATCTCTATCCCCAAACCATCGATTTCGACGGCAGGGAGGTGACGGGAATTAATGAAGTAGCCAATGCAAGCGCCTTCATTTATCCGAATCCGGCTTCGGAAACCATTACTTTCAGCCTTTCGCAGCAATGCGATGTGAGCATCTTTTCACATACCGGACAAATGGTTTATCAGAAAACCGGTGTTGCTTCAGGTGAAGAAATCAGTATTTCCGCACTTGAGGCCGGTGTTTATTTTGTGAAAATCATTCAGGGAAGCGAAGTAAGTACAGAAAAACTTATTATTCAATAAACTCAGCCTCATTATGATAGCACTGCCCGGTCCTCCTTGCCGGGCAGTTTTTTTATCGCTACAAAATCTTAAAGCATACTCAAAAATTTTGACTGGAAGGGAACCGGTGCAATGGCATTTTTTACTGTGGTGAGCAGACCTGCAGGGAAAGTTCCGTGTTTGTGTTTTGGCGCAATGGATTTTCAGATTTGTTCGGAATGGCTGATCTCTGAGTTACAAAAATCTGATTTTACCGGCTCAAATCCGGAAGCGGATTCAAATCTTCGGGGTTTTCTTTAAATACTGTGTTACTGAGTTCCGGCTTTGCTGAGGGTTGAGGTTTTGCCAAAGGAATTGTAAAATAAAATCTGCTGCCTTTTCCCGGTTCGGTTTCTACCCATATTTTTCCCTTATGCATTCTTACAAATTCTCTGCACAGGATCAGCCCGAGCCCGGTACCCGTTTCGCCTTCGGTTCCGCCGGTAGTTTCCGGAATGTCGTCCGTAAACAGTTTTGCGGCATGTTCCGGAGTCATACCAATGCCCGTATCCTCAATGCAACATCTTGCCATTCCCTGTGCCTGACTGGCAGAAATATAGATCCTGCCATGCCTCGGTGTGAATTTAACGGCGTTTGAAAGTAAATTCCTCACCAGGGTATTCAGCATGTTTTCATCGGCATATACCTCTATATCTCCGGGGACTTTTATTCTGATCAGCAGGTTTTTCAGGAAAGCATTGGCTTTAATTTGCTGGTATGTGCCGCGAATAAGAAATTCAAGATTTATATTCAGCGGACAGAAATCGATCTTGTCACTTTGTAAACGCGACCACTCCAGCAGGTTTACCAAGAGCTGATAAGTATCTGTGGAGGTACTGTTCATCATTTTTACGATCTCCAGTTTTTCCCGGTCATTTATTTCGTTCCACTCCTGTTCCAGCAATTCGCTGAAGCCCATAAGCGAATTGAAGGGATTTTTCAGGTCGTGGGCAATGATACTGAAGAATTTGTCCTTGGTATTATTGACGGACTTTAGCTGCTTGTTGATAATACGTAGCTGCTCGGTTTTTTGATCCACTAAAAGGCTAAGCTTTTTCTTTTGTTTTTTGATGACATTGATCCTTACAATATAAATGGCAAATACGCTGCATAAGACGAGCAGTCCCAGCAGGAATTTGAACCAGGCGGTTTCGTGAAATTCCGGCATCACCGTCAGGGTTACTGAAGTAGCCCGTTCGTTCCATATTCCGTCACTGTTGGCGGCCTTTACGAATAATGTATGGGTGCCCGGTTCAGGGTAATTCATCGTGATGGAGCGATTATGGCCGATGTCAATCCAATTATTTACATTTCCATCAAACCTGTATGCATACCGGCAGTTTTCGGGATTAATAAAACTAAGGGCGGCAAATTCGAGGGTGATCAGATTTATGTCAGGTGCAATCCTTATCTGCTCAGCATAGGCGATATCGTGCGTTACAACCGTGTTGCGGGCATACATCGTGAGATATGTAAATACAGGTTGTGGAGGATTGGGATTGAGTTTGATCCTTTCGGGATTAAATACCACCAGGCCATTTACCCCGCCGAAATACAGCCTCGAATCGGTGGCTTTAAAAAACGAATTGGAGTTGAACTCATTTCCGGGCAGCCCGTCCTGCGAATCGAAATTCTGAAAAGTTTCGGAGCGGATGTTGAATTTCGACAGCCCCTGATTGGTGCTAAGCCACAAATTACCGTTTCCGTCTTCCAGAATGCCATACACCACGTCGTTGGCAAGCCCGTCGGGTTCGCCAAATGTTTTGAATATCCCAAGTGTTCTGCTCATCAGGCACAGCCCCATGGATGTTGCAATCCAAAAATTTCCCTGGCTGTCCTCGAAGATGTCATTGATCCTGTTATCGGGCAAAGCACCTGCATTTCCTGTTGCTTTATATGTGATAAAATCACCCGTTTCTTCATTATAGCGCGACAACCCTCCCGATACTGATCCTGCCCATAAGGTATTTTGCTTATCGAAATAAACAGAAATGATCCTGCCTTCGCAAAGACTTCCCGGGTTGCCGGGCACATGATTGATAAAGTCGAATAATTTGCTGTTCGGATCGTAAATATTAAGGCCCGATTCGGTACCGATGTAGAGTTTGTCATCCGGGCCGTCCACGATCTTATATACCCGCATGCCGGTCAGCTTACGCGGATCGATAGCGTCTTTTCCTGTAAACATCTGATAAGGCTTAAATTTGCCTTCGGCGAGTTTTTTATTAAACCTCACCAATCCCGTTCCTTCCGTCCCAAGCCAGAAAATATCATCATCCAGCGGATCGGGACAAATAGCATAGATCGCACCCCTGAATAACAGTGTGGAAGAGCTTTTCATAAGATCAACGCATTGCAATCCCCCATAACCGCATATCCATGTAAGGCTGTCCTTATCTTCGTAAATCCCTCGCAGGCTCGAAAAGTCCAGTTTCAAACCATTCCTGTCCTCTTGTGTAATCGGGTAAAACTCTTTTGTAAACGGACTAAGGATGTTTATGCCTTTTCCCAGTGTGCCGATCCACAGGTTATTACTGTTATCCACAAAAAGAGAAGAAATGGTACTATATAGAATGGTGTTTTCGGTATTTCCTTCATTAAAATGGCTTATTTCATCGTGTTCAATATCAAAACAAAACAGCCCTTCCGAATCCGATCCAATCCATAAATTATCTTCCTGCAGGTGAAGGCATATGATACTGTGCAGGCGCGTCCGGCTAAAGGGATTCAGTTTATGGTAATTCGTAAAGCGCATGTTTTCGGTATCAAGATAGATCATCGAATTGCCATAAGTGCCTATCCAAATATTACCCTTCGGATCCTCCAGCAGAGCCAACGCCAGAAAATCACTCATGCTGTATGGATTTCCCGGCTCAGGCCTGAACCGCTTCACCGTTTTCGACTGACGGTGGAGCATATCAATTCCTCTGTCTTCCGTGCCGATCCAAATGTTTCCCCTGCTGTCGGGCAGGATGGATCTGATGGTATTCGACGAGACGGTTTCAGGATCATCTGCATTATTTACATAAAGCTTTGTATCTCCGCTTGCGATATCCAGGCAGATGAGGCCAGAAGACTGTGTCCCGATCCAGAGCCGGCCTGAGCTGTCGAATTTCAATACATTTATGATCCTGTCCTTGCCAATGAAAGGCAGGTCGATAACTTCGAATTGGTCACTACCGGGCCGGTAAAGGTTCAGCCCGTTTCCGGTCGCTATCCATATTCTTCCTGTCTGGTCTGTGGCAAGATCGTTGATCAGATTGGAACTTATTGTGCCGTCATTGTCAAGCCTGTGGCGGTATACCTTGATGTTATACCCATCGTACCTGTTCAGTCCGTCTCCGGTGCCTATCCAGATAAATCCCAGCTTGTCCTGTGCGATGGCACTGATTGATCCCTGCGAAAGCCCGTCGCTGTTTGTGATGCGTTGAAATACAGGTTTTTCGATTGCGCTGTTGATATCCTGTGCAACAGAAACTGTAAAAAGCATCCAGAAGATTATGCCGGTGATAAATATCTTTCTCAAACGATCAGTAAGTGATTTGATACAAATATATACATGAATCTTCTGAAAAAGAAGCTTATCAAGGAAATTCATTGACCGGTTACTTTGAATTTTAATGTGATTTCGCCGGTATCGGGATCATATTCAAGGTTGTCTTTCCTGATATTGATGTGTTTACCTGTTGTGATTTTAAAAAGATTGCTCAGGAAATCCACTCCGCTGGACAGCACCTGATCGATCTCCTGCTTGTCGATGCGCTGCCCCTCCATGATTTCTTCCTGCTGATCGGGTTGCCGGACGGTTTTTTTTGATTCTGTGGAGGTGCGCAGTTCGATCATTTCCTGGTCTTCATCTGTAAAATCGATCAGCATCTGACCGCCGGCAGGTTTATCGATGATCTTCTCTGCGGGCTTTTCACGCCCCATATCATTTATGGTTTCCTGAAGGGCCGTCAGAAAATCCTTCCTGTCGCGATCGGTGAGTTCCAGCACCTTGTCTTCCGAATCGGGATTGAGCAGGCTGTCGGTGAGGGTATTCTCCGGTTCGAGGCCCGCGGCCATCTTTTCTTCAAGCGAATCTTCGGCTATCAGATTGATAATGGTGAGATTTTCCGAGCGTTGTCCGATACGGTCGATGCGCCCCAGCCGCTGGTTTTTCTGCAGGGCTGAATAGGGCACCTCGAAATTGATCACGGTATCCGCCACTTGAAGGTTCAGGCCGCTGCCGCCGGTTTCGGTAGCCAGAAAAATTTTGCAGCTTTCATCCTCCTCAAAAATGCTGATCAGTTTTCTCCGCTGTTTTACGGGTGTATCTCCGGTTATTTCCACAAAGCCGATCTTGCTCAGCCGCAGGGTGCGGGCAATAATATTGATCATTTTTTTCCATTCGGTAAATATCACCACCTTGCGCCGGCTTTTGGCAATGTTGAGCTTGTCGAGCAGGATATGCCGCAGCCCG
>JBKHBQ010000373.1:0-2593 GCA_046542305.1 Bacteroidales bacterium | reverse complement strand
AGCACGGCAGTTTCTTCCAGCGTCAGCCGCTGCTTGTCAAGCGATTTGGCAATAATTGCACGCACACGGGCCTTGTCAGCTTTTGCATGGTTTAGATGATTCCAGATTTCATCGGGATCGATGAAAGGCTTCATCCGTTCATCGGGAATGCTGCACTTTTCAGGTGAAAATTTCATGACAGAATATGTATTCCGGAGGTAAACTCCGGTTAAAAATTCAACAATAACTAAATCTCTACAACCAGTCCGTCGTAGGCCGGTTTGATAAAATCCGGCAACTTTTTATCCAGGTCCGCATGTTTGCCAATAAAGTGGCTCATGTGGGTGAGATAAGCCTGCTCGGGACCAAGTTCTTTAATGATCTCAACGGCTTCGGCCACCGAAAAGTGTGATACGTGTTTGGAATTTCTCAGGGCATTAATTACAATTACTTTCGAGCCGCGGATCTTCTCCAGTTCTTCCGGCGCGATGTGGCTGGCATCGGTAATGTAGGTGAGGTCGCCAATGCGGTAGCCCAGGATCGGGAGTTTGTCGTGGCTTACCCTGATGGGGATGAATTCGTACCCCTCGATCCTGAAGGGACTGTCATCGATCTGATGCACGTTGATCTGGGGTGCGCCAAAATACCGCTGCTCAGAAAAAATATACGGAAATTCCGTTCTGATCATATCCATGGTACGCGCTGCACCGTAAATGTCGATGCGTTTGTTGAGCACATAGTTGAACGCCCGCACATCATCAAGGCCTGCAATATGGTCACGGTGCTCGTGGGTGAAAAGGATGGCCGTGAGGTTCATCACTTTGGCGCGCAGCATCTGCACCCTGAAATCCGGACCGCTGTCGATCACAAACACCTGCCCGCCCACCTCGATCATGGCCGAAGTCCTGAAACGCCGGTCGCGCAGGTCGTCGGAAGTGCACACCTCGCAGTCGCAGGTAATCACCGGCACACCGATGGAAGTTCCGGTTCCCAGAAAAGTGAGCTTAATTTTTTCGTTGAGCGTTTTCATAACCTGCGCGTTAATATATCAAATCCTCTACATCCTTCAAAGCCTGATCCATTTGTTTTTTCAGCTTTTCTGTGCTGCCGGCCTCAATTTTCCGGTATAGCTCCTTATGCACAAATACCTTCCCCTGCTTACCTGAAAAATCATCTTCCATCTCCGATAGCATCACCTCCACGGCATGCTTCAGTTGCGGGTGTTCCATGCTTCCGTGATAATTGCTCAGCATCAAACCCTTGCTGTTTTTCCCGCCCAGTTCGATGCGGATGGCGTAAATTCCGTCGGGCGGGATCAGTTTGCTGTCTTCCTCAATCTGCAGCCGGTAAGTGGAATAGCCGGTTTTGCGGTAGATGTCACTGCCGGGATCGAGAATTGTATGGATAAAATAAATGTGATCGAGGTAGGCATTTGCGTGCCTGATCTTGCCGTCCTTGAGCGAACGGCGGATTTTGCTTGATCCAACAGTTTCTTTTTCCAGTTCCTGCTTCGGAATTTCCACCACCCCGAAATCCAGTTCCCTGCCCATTTCGATCAGTTTGTCATAATTCCCTTCCTTGTTACGGCCGAAATAATGGTTGTATCCCACCACAATAATCTTCGCCCCCAGTTTCCCAACCAGGATATTCCTTACAAATTCCTCTGCACTGGTTTTTGCAAATTCCAGTGTAAAATGGATGATCACCAGGTTATCGAGGCCGGTTTTTTCGAGCAACTCGATCTTTTCCTTTTGGGTGTTGATCATCTCAAGTTCTTTACCCGCTGTTTCGGGGTAAAGCACCTTTCGCACATGCGGATAAAACGTAATCAGCACCGACTCGCCGCCGATGGATGCAGCCAGGTCGTTGAGCCTCCGTATCAGTACCTGGTGCCCGGTATGCACACCATCGAACGATCCCGTGGTTACCACGCAGTTCGGGATTTTTGGCAGGCTTTCTATGTCTCTGTATATCTTCAAAACGTTCTCCTCAAAATTGCCGGTTACACCTTGGAATGGTATGCCACCTTTTCGATGGAAGTGATCATGTCGTATTCTTCGAGATACACGTGCGAGGGCACATTCAGCGGTCTGGGCGTGTAGTTGAGGATGCCCGTAACACCCGCCGTAACCAGCCGTTCGGCCACTTCCTCGGCTTTCTCGCCCGGCACCACGATGATGCCGATGCTGATGTTCTCTTCGCGCACCACTTTTTCCAACTCGGCCATGGGATACGTGCGCACGCCGGCAAAAAGCTTTCCGGTTTTATCCGGATCTGCATCAAAGGCTGCGATGATGCGCAACTTGCTCCGCTTGCCGTTGAAATAGCTGACGATGGCCTTTCCCAGGTTGCCGATGCCCACCACGGCCACATTCTTGCCACCGTCGGTATCGATGATCGATCCGATAAGATCGATGAGTTCCTTCACATCATAGCCTTTACGAAGTGTGCCGGTGTAGCCGATGAGCATGATGTCGCGGCGCACCTGCACCGGTGTGATGTGAAGCGAATTTGCGATTTCGTGTGAATAAATAAACTGCTTGCCCTGCCTGAGGCAGAGGATCAGGTTGCGGCGGTACATGCTGAGCCGCTCTATGGTTTTATCCGGTAACTT
>JBKHBQ010000372.1:0-2597 GCA_046542305.1 Bacteroidales bacterium | reverse complement strand
GCGGAGCCAATGACGCCGAAGGCAAATAGCACGAATCAATACCCGTAAACCCGGCCCTCCCATTTCTCTACTTTCACCACCCACGGGAGTACTTCGTTTACGGCAGGGGCATTAAAGCTGAAATCTTTCCCGGTGTATTTCCGCATGATGATGTTGAGGGCTTCCACCTTCTGATCATAATCCGTGATAAATTCAACTTTCCCATACGCTCTCATGCTGCGGTATTTCATGCTGTAGCTGCAGGCCATACCTTCGCTCTGCCAGCGCAGTACATGATCCGTGGTAAAATTTACGCACACAGCGGGATTCTTTTTCAGAATGTTGATTTTTAAACCCGTTTGTGCCGAATGCAAATAAATATTCCCTTCGTGCAATCCGAAATTCATCGGCACCACATACGGCAGGTTATTTTCATCTGCCATTCCCACATAACACACCTCGCACTTAGCGGCGGTTTCCAGAATTTCCTGCGGATTGGTGAGCATTCTGTTTTTCATTCCTACCTCCGTACCTTGTTTTCGATGTTGATCAGATAATTAAGTATTGATACGATGATACTGAAAGCCACGGCCCACCAAAATCCGTCGATATAAAACCCCGGTACGATATGGCTTGCGATCAGGGCAATTACCGCATTGATCACCAGCAAAAACAGCCCCAGCGTAACAATGGTGATGGGGATGGTGAGGATTACCAGAATGGGCTTGAGGATCAGGTTGAGGATCGCCAGCACCAGGGCCACCAGCAGGGAGGTGCCATAACTGCGGATTTCCACTCCGGAAAGCAGCAACCCGGCCACAATCACCGATAATGAACTCAAAATAATTTTGATGATAAATTTCATAAGAAATGTGTTTGGGCGATAAAATTAGAAAAAACGCCGC
The DNA here is from genome assembly GCA_046542305.1 of Bacteroidales bacterium. Lineage (GTDB taxonomy): Bacteria > Bacteroidota > Bacteroidia > Bacteroidales > 4484-276 > JBKHBQ01. The sequence continues at coordinate 1,713 of JBKHBQ010000372.1, read as the reverse complement.
GATCTTTAAAAAGTAAAAAAGTTTATCGAAAAAAGAAATTCATGCGTCAGGTCGGAATAATCCGGGCGGTAGGTTAGCCGGTAGCCCAATTCAAGCAGCGGAAGCAGCCTCAGGATATGCATGTCGGCAAATACCTCGATACCGGTTGAGTGCCAGGTGAGCCAGTATTGGGGCTGCCTTCCGTCGGCGCGATCGTAAAACAGGTTAGCCTTCAGCCGCTTGATGTATGCCAGCGAGCTCAGGCTGAGATCGGGATACCAGAACGGAAATTTGTAATTGAAGGAGTAACTGACCAGTTCATCCGATCGAAGGTGGTGAAAACCCCTCGGGTAATTCACCATATTACCGTAAAAGAAATTCTTGCTGAACCGCTTTTGATATCCGCCATAGAGCGCAATGGAATGATGCCTGAACAGCCCCGGGAAAAACAGGCGCGTTTCGGCGGCAAACATCGACCCAAGCGTATCCTGACTGAATGGCGCCGTTTGCAGATTCAGATCCAGCACCTGACCCCACCGCGGGTACATGTCGTGATCGGTTCTTTTCAACAAGTTGGAAAGATACAGCCGGTAGCTCACCGATTTATAATTGCTGCGCCTGAAGCGTACCTGCGCATCCTCATCCATATCCAGTTGCACGTATTCGAACTGAACCGAAGGCTGCAGAAATTTCGAATATTGGTTGGTGGTAAGATTCAGGGGTACCCTGACCGTGGTGGACAGATTTGTTTCCATCCACGAAAAATCGATGTGGTTGCCCAGCGTATCGTAGGTAAACGATTCGCGCCTGCCATAGTCGGCCCGCAAGTCCAACGCCGGATACCAGCCTTCGTAGCTGTAGTTGAAAAAATATTTGCCTGCTTCTTCGTTTATATTGTATTCCCAGCCCATGGTAAGAAAACTGGTGCTGAGCACATTTTGCGAGGCAATCGAAATACCGGGCTTCACATCATAATTGTTGGCATCAATGGAAACCGGACCCCAACTGTGAATATTGAAAAGGTGCGTGAGCCTTGAATAGTTTCGCTCCTGATAAACACTGTCCGGCACAACGCGCGGATCTAGCACGGTATCCACCTGCGCCGCGAGGATTTCGGGCATGGGAATACTTCTATCTTCCACTTTATTCAGCGGAATCCGGCGCGCAGATTGAAGATTGAGTCGGGCAATCTCAAAACCGTCGGGCGTGTATTCGGCAAACAGAATCTTGTCACCATCAGCCACAATCTGCGGGTCATTCAAACCAAAGGCCACGGATGAAATCTTTTGGATGCCGCCGGTGGCCAGATCCAACTCGTACAGGTTATCCACTCCCGACCACGCACCGATAAACACCACACGGTTGTTGCGCAGCAGCGGCCGCGAAATATCTTCATAGGTAAAATCCAGCAAACGCTCATACGCGCCTGTTTCCACGTCGAATTTCAGGAGGGTGTTTCCCCGGTCGCCCAATCCCACGGCCACCACTTCATTGCCGTCCGGCGACCAGGAGGGATGCCTGAGGAAGTAATTTTCATGCGTACCGAAACTTTGTTCTGCGGCACCGGTTTCCGCATTCAGAATTACCAGCCTGTAACTTTGGTCAGTTGTAACTTCCGACACCACAATCTGCCCTCCATCCGGAGAAAACGCCGGCGCAAAATAGCGGGTTTTTCGGGTCAACGTGTTTACCGAGCGGGTTTTCAGATCATACAACCTGATCACCGCGTAATTC
>JBKHBQ010000371.1:0-2618 GCA_046542305.1 Bacteroidales bacterium | reverse complement strand
AATTGCTCACACGCGGATTTATCCTTGTAAAACGGCCCGGTCATGAAGTGTTGCGAATGGATCCTGCACTTACCATCGAAAAGGATGACCTGGATTTATTTCTTATCAATCTTGAAGAAATATTATCTGAAATGGAAGGTTAAAATTTGTGATAAATTTCCAGCATAAAATTTTCAAGCAATTCGCGCATCCGGCCATTGGAACAGGTATAGTTGTTAACCAGCACCACCACCGTAAGCTCCCGGCCTGAAGCCGTTTGCAGGTAGCCGGCATAATTCATCACGCGTGCCATATATCCTGATTTTGCCGCAAAATTCCCTGCCAGTGGTGAACCCGGGCCAAAACTTTTCAGATTTCCCGATATGCCGCTCACCGGAAGCGCCTGCCGGAAATCGCCGAAGAATGCGCTTTGCGATTTCATAAATTCCAATACAAAGGCCAGTTGCGATGCGGTGATTCCGTTTGCCCTCGACAATCCGCTGCCATCTTCCGGAAACATCCCTTTGGTGTTCATCCCGCGGCTTTCCCAGAAATCCGCCAGTGCAGTGCAGCCGTTTTCCACGGTGGGTTGCATTTTTTCATGTATTGCCAGATGCAGCAAAAATGCTTCGGCATACAGGTTAATGCTTTGCATCAGGAGTTGCCGGTTCAACTCGCGCAGGGACGGCGAAGCGATCTCCAGCAAAACCTGCTGCTGTTCGCGGTCTTCGGAAAAAAAAACCGACTGCGTCCCGCCCGTAATTTGCAAACCTGATTCCAGGAGCTGTTCCGAAAGATGATTGGCCAGCATAAAAGCCGGATCGGGTATGGATCCCTTGATGGAAAACGATTCGCGATGGGCGGGAAGGGTGCCGCGGATTTCACGTTTGCCGGAAAGATAGCTTCCGTAGATATATGCGTTGTCGCGGTTATCTGCGGCAGCGGTTACTTTATTTTCGAACACCAGCCAGGGCATATAGGGATTGATGCCCGTGATGCGGGCGGGGCTTCCGGGTTCGTCCGTTTCGAAAGTGAGGGTATAAAAATTTTCGTAAACATTAAGCCCGGATGCCGGAGCGCCGTAGTAATTGCCAATATCCTCCCATATCCAGGTATCGGGAATCTGTGGCTCGCCAAACAACGAAGCATCTCCTTTAACCACACCATTTACAGCAGTTATTCCGGCCTGTTTAACGGCAAGCACCATACGGCCTGTCACATCGCCATAATGCTGGCTGTACCGGTGCGATGCCAGGGCAGGATCGCCGCCGCCCATGATGCGCAGGTTGCCATGCAGCACCCCTTCCCCATCGATGGTGCCTTCGGCAATCAATCGGGTTATAAAACGGTGATCCGGTCCCAGCGCTTCAAGCAGAGCCGCCGACACCAGCAGTTTCTGCGCCGATGCCGGAACCAGCGTCAGATTCGTGTTATGGCCGGAAAGCAATTCTCCCGGCGCCGCACCGCGCACCACGAAGCCCATCGATGCGCCCGCCAGAGCAGTATCCGACAGGAAAGCGTCGCCGGCTGTAACAGCGATGCCACGGCTGTCGGTTTGCGCCGGGCAAAACCCTGCGGTGGCCATCAACAGCATAAATACCCAAATATTTTTCATACAGCAAATGTAAGGAATATTGCCCCCGGAATATCGCGGCAGATGCAAATTACAAACAGCCATCCGGGGTGTTAGAAAATCAATCAGGCAAAAAATTTCAAAAATAAATTGCCTGTTTAAAATCTTTTCATATATTTGAAACACATTTAAACATTATGCCCGTAAATAAAAATATACCTCTCATCCCCAGGTGTTTATCTCCTGGCTTCTTTGGCATGATCTCCCAATCGCAGATTCATCACTTTTCTATTTATCATTTTTCAACCCAATTTATTCACTCAAAAAATTAACAAAATGAAAAAATCATTTACACTCGTGCTCTGCCTCGCACTGCTAATCCCACTTTCCGCCGTTAAGGGGCAAAACGGCGCCCGCAACACCCAAAGCCTGCTTACCGAAGGCAACACCTGGAGCGTGGTGGAATGCACCGGATTGTGCACCTCGTACTACCTAAAAATCGAGGGCGACACCATACTCAACGGGAACCTCTACAAAAAACTCGTCAGGTCGAATGATTCATTGCAATCAAACTGGTATTTTGAAGCCGCCCTTCGTCAGGATGCGGATGGAAAGATCTGGCGCCGCGACGGCAGCAGCGAATCGCTTTACTACGATTTCGGACTGGAAGCCGGCGATATGTTTTCCACCAGCGTGAACGGCTGTCAGATCGACATGCAGGTGGAAAGCGTCGAAACCATTACGCTGCTCAACGGTGAACAACGCACCAAAATTAATTTCCAGTCTGAAGAATCGTGGATCGAAGGCATCGGCAGTACACTTGGAATGTCCAACATGGGCAAATACCAATGCTGGTTCGACATTTATTTCTACCTGAATTGCTTTACCGAAGACGGCATCACCAAATACGACGATCCCGCCTGGGACGGATGCTTCCATTATTCGGTGGGAATGGATGAACCATTGCAGAAATCTGCCGCCCTGCTCAACGCATATCCCAATCCGGCCAGCGATTTCGTGATCGTAAGCTACAGCTTCGATACCGAAACTGAAGGCACCATCACCA
>JBKHBQ010000082.1:0-14627 GCA_046542305.1 Bacteroidales bacterium | reverse complement strand
GCATCAGCGGAATCGAAGGGATATGGGATTTTAAGGATAAAGACAGTTGGATTGCCTTGGCGGGAAGCTGGCTGCAAAGCACAGAACCACCCGATACCACATTTCAATACCGGATAACATTTGAAGAAAACGGAAGCTTTATGTGGGAAACCATCACTCCGGCGAAAGAGCTGGAAAGCTTTTCGGGGAAATTTGCGGCCACCCTCGACAACATCATCTTTTACCGCGATACCCATTGCGATGTGGAAGGATATTATCATTTTAATATTGATGAACTGGAGCTGACGATAGCTTTTGTTGATGATGGATGCGGGGATCGGTCGGCCGAAGTGTCCGGTATCTGGATTCTTGAAGAATCAAAGTGATGCCTTGCCTGAGAAGGGTGCCTTGCTGAAAAAACGAACAATGCCGGGCTGCTCGTGCGGCTTCACCAGAAACGTCAGTTTTTCGCTGCTGTTGAAGCTGATGTCGAGAAGCCGAGGCCCGGATTTGCTCCCCTCATCCTGCCGCTGCCAACCGATTTTTCTGATATCCTGCATGGCTATGGGCAATCCGTAGTTTTCGTGCCTGCTTTTAAACCGGAACATGATCCCGCTGCGCAGCAGTTCGATGTTGCAATATTTTCGGTCGTAGGTTTGGTTGAGTAGCTGCATTACTTCCGGCGGACCCGATTGCAGAAAAAGGGGAGGAGATCCCGTTCCGCCCATACGAATGCTCTGGAAAAATTTATATGGTTTGCCCGTGATTTCGTAAACCGAATTGCGCCGGTCCGCGTCGTTGTAGCTTAGGTTAAATACCTGCATTTGTGAAGGTTTCAGGAAAAGCAAACAAATTAGTCACAGCATTGTTTTCCCGGATTGATAATAAAAATGATTGCTCGGCGTTTGATAATCCTGCTGCAGTAAGCCGGATTTAAACTGTTTATCCGCTGAAAATTAAATTGTTAATTTTTCAATAAAAAGTTGGTTCAGTTAAATTTAAGCTTATCTTTGCAGGGTCAAATTTTTAAACAACATTACATTAATTTTTATGAAAGAAGGTAAAGTAAAATTCTTCAATGAAGCCAAAGGTTTCGGTTTCATTAAAGATTATGAGACAGATGAAGAATTCTTCGTACACGTAACCGGTCTGGTTGACAGGATCAACGAAAATGACGAAGTTTCATTTGAACTCAAACAAGGTAAAAAAGGATTGAACGCTGTAAATGTAAAACTTATATAGTTTAGAGTATAGTAAAATCCAGAAAAGGCCCTGCAAATAGCAGAGCCTTTTTTTTTGGGTTTTGAAATCCGGTACCCAGACCCCGTATGGCAGTTATTCCGGCAACAGGTTAGGCCCCTTAAAGTACATAGGCCATTTGCATTTTGTGATTTATTTTTCTGAGGATGATCAGCCGCAACAAGAATCTTCACATCTGGCAATGCCAATTTCAGGTGTGGCTAATCAGATGTTGTAAGGAATTGAAACATCAGGCAAAAAACTCCACAATTGTTGAAAGATGTCCTCAGACGCCCATCAGCTTTTTCGCACGTCGGTAAATGTTCCTGAAGATTCTTTCCTTACACGTTCGAAGGTGTCGATCAGCATAGGCGCTGCTTCTTCGGGTCCGGGCATCGAATCGGTGCCTTTGGCCTGCTGCAGGCGTTCGATCACCGGAAATTTCTCATCCGGGTCCAGTGTAGAGATATACTCCTGCATGGCGGTATCCACTAATCCGGGAGCTACCGAGCTAAAGTGGATTTCAGGATGCTCTTCTGCATACATCTCAATAAGCATTTTAAAAGCCGCCTTGGAAATGGAATAGGCATTCCATCCGGCTGTGGGGCTTACAGCAGCTCCCGACGACATGCCTACCACCTGATCGATGCTGCACATATCCATGGCTGTGTCGAGCACCACCTTGTTTCCCCAAACATTCACGGCCATGCTTTCCTGAAATTCTTCCACGGTGGTATTCCGCATTCCTTTGATCTGGTTGAGGATACCCGAATTAAGGACGACGATGTCGAGATGAGCGGTACCTTTGAGAAAATTGGCTACATGCACGGCACAATATCTGAACTCGGTAATATCCTGGGTCAGGTGCATGTAATTATCGAATTGCATCAGCCGCTCGTTGGTATGCCTGCTGATGCCGAAGACATGTTCTCCGCGGTCAAGCAATTCTTTTGCGATTCCAAATCCGATTCCTGAACTTGTTCCTGTGATCAAAACATTCATACTGATTCTGCTTTTATTCCAATCCTGTCCAAAGGCTGTTCCAAAACCTGTCCTGCAGCTTTTGGAGCTGTGGTATATTCTTTGTCCTGGCAATGCATTAAAAGATAGAAATATGACAAAATCTTTACGAATTATCCTGTATCTTTTTATGGCAGTGGTAGGCATTTATTATGCCGTAGTAGGATTGGCAGCGGCTCAGAATTTTCTGGCTCCGCTTGTTATTGCGGTCTTGCTTGCCATGTTGGTGCTGCCGGTAGCCGACAAGCTTGAAAACATTGGGATAGCCAGAGGCTGGGCTGCAATTTGGTCGGATCTTATATTGGTGTTGGCAACCCTCGTTTTTTTCTTTGTAATATCCGCACAAGTCAAACTGGTAGCTGATGACTGGGCAAAGATCAGCCATAGGATTGAACCGGCCATAGAAAATACCTTGGATTACATTAAGGAAAAAACCGGTGTATCTCTTGATGAAATGTTTAAGATGCCGTCGTTTTTAGAAAACGATCAGGAAAAATCAACCGGGAAAGCAGCGCAGGAAAAGGAAAGCAAGGAAGAGACCGAACAGGAAAAGGAAAAAAAGGAAGAGCCGGAGCAGGAAACCGATAAAACCGAACCCGCGAGCGCATCGCAGGCAGCAACAGATGGTATGTCAGGATCTGCATTAACAGGATCAACATTCTCCGGCAGGGAATTACTCTCCGGAGTGGCCAGTTCGGCAGCTGGATTATTTGGCTTTTTCGGAAGCATGATTTTGGTTTTTATCTATGTATTTTTCTTTCTGCTTTATCGTACCAAGCTGAAAAAATCGCTGTTGAAAATGATTCCCGAATATCAGCAGGAGCGAGCTTCCGACATTGTAAGCAATTCGGTAAACGTGGCCAAAGGGTATCTCGTCGGAAGATTTTTCCTGATTGTGTTCCTGGCAATATTTTATTCTACGGGAATGTTGATTCTGGGTGTGAAATATGCCCTTTTTGCGGGGATCATCTCCGCCATCCTCTCACTCATTCCATATATCGGAAATATGATTGGCGGGGCGATATCCATTTTGCTAGCCCTGGTTTCAGGCGGCACCTTCCTGATGGCGCTCGGTGTGCTGGGCATTTTTTCACTGGCACAGTTCATCGAAAGTTATCTGCTCGAACCCTATGTGGTGGGCAAGCAGGTTGAATTGAATCCCATCATAATCATCATAATTGTAATTATGGGTGAGGCCATCTGGGGCATAATGGGCATGGTGATTGCCATTCCGGTTACGGGTATTTTAAAAGTAATTTTCGACGCCATTCCCAAAACACGTCCGTTGGGTTATCTTTTGGGTAATGAGGATATTTCGGGCGGAGATGGCATATTCAAAAAAATGAGGGACAAGATCAGAAAGACATTCAAAAAATAACAATTCATCTGCAAAATTCAACAATTCACTCCATTTGATTTTTAAATACCTGCATGGCCGGTACATCTTTGCTTTATTAAAAAAACACGGTCATGCAGGTACTTCAGGCTTTTATTCAGACTGGTCCTTGCGGCGGCGTATTCGGTTTTTACCCTGACTGCCGGCGGACAAACTACAATTTCGGGTACTGTGATTAATTCCGGGGGAGAAACCCTGCCCGGTGCAAATATTTACCTGAAGGGAACCTATACCGGCACCACAAGCACGCCGGACGGCATCTTCATTTTTACGGCAAATCATTCCGGTACATACACTTTGCGTGTGGATTATCTCGGTTTCCAATCTTTCGAAAAGGAGCTCGAATTGTCAGGAAATCCTGTGAACCTGAATATAAAATTAAAGGAAACTTTCAACAAGATGGAAGCCGTGACCATTAAAGCCGGAACTTTTGAGGCGGGAGACCGGAAGCGATCTGTTGAAATGACTGCACTGGATATGGTGACGGTGGCCGGTGCCATGGGCGATGTGTACGGCGCACTGCAAGCGCTGCCCGGTACCACAGTGAACGGTGAATCGGGAAAACTTTTTGTGAAGGGCGGCGACAGTGAAGAATCACAAACCTTTATTGATGGCAGCCTGGTGTATGTTCCTTACGGCTCGTCACCTCCGCAATTGGCTACCCGCGGCCGGTTTGATCCGTTTATGTTCAAGGGCACGGTTTTCAATACCGGCGGATATTCGGCCGGATACGGGCAGGCTTTGTCGTCGGTGCTGCTGCTCAATACCACCGACATGCCTGAACAAAACGAACTAAATATTTCCCTGTTGACGGTGGGAGGGGGGCTGGCCGGCACAAAGCTCTGGAACGGAGGGGCCATTACTGCCTCGTTTTCTTACAGCAACCTGAAGCCCTACATGGCATTGATGCCGCAAAACTACTCATGGAACAGCGAACCCCAATCTTTTGAAGGCGCCGTCAGCATCAGGCAAAAAACCGGCAAGACTGGAATGCTGAAGTTTTACGGCAGTGCCGGCAATTCGGAAATGGCACTGCAAAGGATGTCGCTGAATGGGGAGCATGGGGAGTTCAGCTACGGGCTAAAAAATACGAACCGCTTTATCAATCTTTCGTGGAAAACTCCCTTAGCAAAAAAATGGAGCTCCGCCACGGCTGCCTCCTACACCTTTAACAATGATGCCGTAACCTATGGCGGGAGCAGCATGCAACAGCGGCTAAACGGGATTCATATCCGACAATCGTTTACATACGATCTAACCGACCGGATTCTCCTCCGTACGGGTTCGGAAATTTTTCATTCAAAAAACGAATTCGGGTTCAGCGAAGATTCGCTGGTTCTGAAACAAACATTCGAAAGCAGCATCGTGGCAGGATACGCTGAAGCGGAAATTTATTATAGCAGCAAATTCGTTACCCGGATGGGGGGGAGGATCGAATATGCCGGATATCCTGATCATCTCTCGGCGGCACCGCGATTTTCAGCGGCTTACAAGCTAACCCGCACGAGCCAGTTTTCGCTGGCATACGGCTGGTTTTACCAGTTGCCTCCGAACGATGTATTGCGCTATACGCAGGCTGTAAAACCCGAAAGGGCCGATCATTACATTTTTAGCTATCAATCATCAGTAAAGAAACGATTGCTCAGGGGCGAAATATTTTACAAAGATTACAGACAACTCATAAAATATCAATGGGTTACACCCTCACAACCAGAAGGTTTTTCCAATACCGGATCAGGCTATGCCTACGGGCTGGATGTTTTTTTCAGAGATGCCAAAACCATTAAAGGCGCAGAATTCTGGATTTCGTACGGCTATTTGATGTCAGAAAGGAATTATCGCGATTTTCCTTATGCCGCCATTCCAAGCTTTGTGAGCAGGCATAATATTTCGGTGGTCTACAAACAATGGATCGGTCCATTGCGAACGCTGGCAGGAGGAAGTTACCGCTTTGCCTCACCGCGGGTGTACAACGACCCGAACCTTACGGGATTCAATACGGCCAAAATGCCCGCCTATCATACCCTTGATCTGAATCTAACTTATCTGCACCGTGAAAATATTATTTTCTATGCAGCGGTATCCAATGTGCCCGGTTTCAAACATTCGTTCGGCTATCGATACGCCGCTACCCCCGGTGAGGACGGCAGCTATGCCGGTGAGGAAATCCTGCCGTCGGCCGAACGCTTTTTTGTGGTGGCATGCTTTATCACCCTTTCCAAAAGTGGGGATGCCAATCAACTGGATGAAATTCAATAATGTTTAAATTTAAATTATAAGGAAATGAAAACTACATTTTTTATTTTGATGATGATGGTTTCGGTAATGCTGAATGCAGGAAACCCGGAATACGAGCAGGCAATGGGTGAAGCCCTCAAACAATACGCTGCATGCAACAGCACTGATGAATTCAGGCAGGCGGCCAATCGTTTCACATTGATCGCACAGGCTGAAAACAGTGAATGGCTGCCTTTGTATTATTATGCCCATTGCTATATTATCATGAGTTTTATGGAAGAAGAAAAAGATGCTGCGGTTAGAGATGCCCTGCTGGATGAAGCCGAAGAATCGTTAATCAGGGCAGAAAAGCTGGCACCGGATGAGGATGAGATTTTCGCACTCAGAGGGTTTGTCTACACGGCCCGCCTGGTAATCGATCCGATGAACCGCGGTCAGCAGTACAGCGCCCTTTCGGAACAGATGCTCGGTAAGGCTCTGGCCATCGATCCGCAGAATCCACGGGCACAATACATGCAGATTGCAAATCAAATGGGGACAGCATCATTTTTCGGACAAGATATATCGGTGTATTGCACCAAAGCAAAAGAACTTTTCGAACAATGGGATCAGTTTCCGGTTGACTCGGCACTGCATCCTGCATGGGGAAAGGATCAGCTTTCGGAACTGATGAAATCGTGTAAATAAATCCTACATTTGTAAAAAAGCGGGAATATGCCTGTTAACATTAATGTAAAAGGAATTCGCAAAACCGGGTTGGCCAACCTGATGCAATTTATGCTGGCCAACCTGGTTTTGGCTTTTATTGTTGTGCTGGCGTTTATGGATAATCCATTCCGGAGCACCAGCACATTTGCGCTGGCTATGACGTGGGCATTTGCCATTTGTATTACACAGTGGTTGGGACACGGCTATATTTTTAATTATCTCGACAAAGAGATCAGTTGGATAGAAAAACCGGTAAAGCGCGCCCTGTGGGGGCTTGCTGCATTGATTGTGTATTCGGTGATCGCATTTACCTTCATTCAAATTTTATTCTATTTTATCGTTTATGGCCGGCTGCCGGCTACCAGTCCATCGTGGATTCTGGGAAATATTCTTGCACCGGTGGCCATCTCTTTTGTGATTACCCTTACCATTACGGCAATTGAATTTTTTAGCTCATGGAGGAAATCTGCTGTTCGTGCCGAAAAGCTCAATACGGAACTGATGACCTATAAGTACGAGGTGCTGCGTAACCAGATCAACCCGCATTTTCTGTTCAACAGCTTTAATGTGCTGAGCGACCTGGTATACGAAGATCAGGATGCTGCTGTGGAATTCATCCAGAAACTCAGCAATCTGTACAGGTACGTGCTCGATAGCCGCGAAAAGGAAGTTGTGCCGTTGGGAGAGGAGCTTCAATTTGTGGATTCCTACCTGTCGTTGCTTAAAACAAGGTTTGAAAACAAGCTAATAATTGAAATCGATGCTTTCGCGCGTAGCGATGATTACATTGTACCGGTGAGTATACAGATGCTGATCGAGAACGCAGTAAAACACAATGAATTATCGGACGCTTTTCCTTTAACGATTTCTATCGGCCGTACCGAAAATCATATAGTGGTTAAAAACAGCCTGCGGAAAAAATCATTGATCGGCGCCCATAGCGGCACCGGACTTGAAAATCTTCGACAGCAGTTTGCAAGGTTTACAAACCGGGATATTAAGATTATGAGCACCCGAGATGCATTTGAGGTGCGGCTGCCTGTACTGAAAACAGAAACAGAATGAAGATCCTGATCATCGAAGACGAACCCAGGGCAGCCCGCAGGTTGCAGCAATTAATTAAAGGTATTGCACCTGAAACCGAAATTCTTGGCAGTTACGATTCGATACGCGAAACCGTGGCTTATCTGGCTTACGAACCTGAAATCGATTTAATATTTGCCGATATTCAGCTTTCCGATGGTCTGAGCTTTGAAATATTTAATAAATCTGACGTTTCTTGTCCAGTGATCTTTACCACCGCGTATGATCAATATGCCATTGAGGCTTTTAATACCAACGGCATCGATTACCTGCTAAAACCCATTCAGGAGAAACGGCTTCGGCAGGCCATAAAAAAACTGGAAAAATTCAGCATGAAACCCGAACTGGATAAGATCATGCAAATGATCGGGGGTTATGCTCCGGCTGGAACAAAGTACAAAAACCGTTTCATGATCAGGGTCGGCGACCGGATTAAATCCGTCAGCACCGAAAATATCCGTGCCATTTACAGCATGGACAAAGGTACATTTATCCTTACGAACGACAACCGGAATTATGCCGCGGACTACACGCTCGATCAAATGGAAACGATGCTTGACCCTGCAAACTTTTTTCGCATCAGCCGGAAATATATTGTGTCGCTGCAAGCCTGTTCCGAAATTTATGCATGGTCCAACAGCCGGCTGAAACTTGAAATCGAAGGCCTGGCCGATCATGAAGTAATTGTATCACGCGACAGGGTTTCTGGATTTAAAGACTGGCTTGACAAATAATCTTAGAAAGGTATTCTATGTCCGATAATTAATCTTATGTTAAATTGATAATTTAAAAGTGAAGGGGAACGGCCGTAACCGCTCCCCTTTTCTTTTTATGCTACTAAATTTATTCTTTCAGTTCATTGAGTTTTTCATTCACCTCTTTTACTTTATCCATCATATTAAGGCGAACGTAAATGTCACGCAGGGTTCTGAGCGTACCAGGATCACCGGGCTGGAGTTCGTCGGCTTTCTCGATATACGGCAGTGATTTTTCAAGAACTTCATCGGCTTCTTTTTTCATCTCCTCATACATCTGCGCCTCCTTTCTATCCATCGGATTAAGGGTATCGGCGGCTGCAAGAATTTCGCTGGCCTGATTTACATAAAGCGCCCCCATATTATAATAGGGATCGAAATAATCAGGTTGAAGTTCGATGGCTTTGTCATAAGCTTTTACAGCTTTATCGAGGCGATCGAGATCGGAATAAATTACGCCGGCGTTAAAGAAAATCAGCGGATCATTGGTTTCCTTCTGTATGGCGAGTTCCAGTAATTCCACGGCTTCTTCTTTACGATCTGTGGCAATATAGATATTCACCTCGTCGATCATCAGGTTATAATCATCAGGATAATCCTTACGTCCATCTTTGATCACTTCGAGCGCCTGTGCTGTATCACCCTGTGATTTGTGAACATCGGCAAGGATCCTGTACACACTCACGTCTTCGAATCCGATGTCCATCAGCTTTCCGAATAATTCTTTGGATTGATCGAAATTATCTGCAAAGTAGGCACTTTGTGCGGCATAGAAATATGAAAGGGTATCGGTAGCTCCCAGATCTTCATTTATCTTTGCCGCCTTCATAAAGTTATCTACAGATTCGTCGTAATCCTTTTCGTTGTAGGCAGCTACGCCACTGTTGTAGTATTGTTCGGCACACACAAGAATGCGGTCGCTGATTTCCTGTGTTAATTCTCCTTTGTCATCTAGTTCCTGGGCTTTTTTATAGGCCTGGTATGCTTCGTTCAGCGGGTTTTCCGCCAGGTTTTTAAATTCTTCCTCCTCGGTGAGTTGAATAGCCAGATAAACGTTTCCACGATAGAACCAGGTTTTGGCTTCATCCTTGGTTTTAGGATGTTCGGTAGCCGCATCAATGGCCTCCTTGGCTTTATCCAGCTTACCATACCGCAGGTAATTAAATGCGGAAGTTCTTTTTGAATTTTGGGCATTAAGGCCCAGAACCATGGTAAGAATCAAAATTAATGCTGCAAATTTTTTCATAGTTTGTCGATAATTTATTTTGAATGTTTTCTGAATTACAATTCCCGTACCAAACATTAAAAATGTTTTGCGGCTGCAAATGTACGAAAAGGCTGAAGCTTTGCAAGCATCATCTTATTCCGAATTTTCCTGCCCGGTTTCCGCTTCGGGTACATCCGGTTCAACAGCCTGATTGGTACCGTTTTCGATATCTACCTTTGCCACTGCGGCAATCTGGTCGCCTTCGCGCAGGTTGATCAGTCTTACACCCTGGGTGGCCCTGCCTTGTACCCGCAGTTCCGATACCGCCATTCTGATGGTCAGTCCGCTTTTGTTGATGATCATCAGGTCGTTGTTGTCAGTAACATTTTTAATGGCGATCAGCTTACCGGTTTTGTCGGTGACGTTGAGGGTTTTCACACCTTTTCCGCCACGATTGGTCACCCGGTAATCCTCAAGTTTGGAGCGCTTTCCGTATCCATTTTCAGATACTACCAGGATATCGTATTCCGGATTATCAAGGCAAACCATTCCCACCACCACATCATCGTCTGAGGCGAGCGTAATGCCGCGAACACCAGAGGCATTTCTTCCCATGGATCTGACGGCCTGTTCGTTGAAACGGATAGCCCTGCCCGATTTCAGCGCGATAATGATTTCGTTTTTGCCGTTGGTAAGCCTGGCTTCCAGCAGCATATCCTCTTCCCTGATGGTGATGGCATTGATGCCGTTCTGGCGGGGACGCGAATAGGCTTTCAGTGCAGTTTTTTTGATAATACCTTTACGTGTAGCCATTACGATGAAGTGTTCATTGATGTATTCTTAATCTTTCAGGTCTTTGGTATTAATAAAGGCACGTACCTTATCATCAGGTTCGATATTTATCAGGTTTTGGATGGCTCTTCCCTTTGAAGCGCGGCTGCCTTCGGGGATTTCGAACACCCGGAGCCAGTAGCATTTTCCTTTTTCGGTAAAGAACAGCATGTAGTTGTGGTTGGAAGCCACATAAATGTTTTCAAGAAAGTCCGCATCACGCATCGTGGTTCCGCGTGCTCCCCTCCCACCCCGGGCCTGCACGCGGTACTCGGTTAGCGGCGTACGCTTAATGTAACCCATGTGCGAGATTGTTACCACCACATCCTCGTCAGGAATGGTATCTTCGATCCTGAAATCGCTGGCAGCATATTCGATGGTAGAACGTCGTTCGTCGTTGTATTTTTCCTTGATCTCGAGCAATTCTTTTTTGATGATGTCCATGCGCATCCACTCGTTGGCGAGGATCTCCCTGTAATGCTCGATCTTTTTCATCAGTTCCTCATAATCCTTTTTGATCTTTTCCCTCTCGAGTCCGGTAAGGCGTTGCAGCCGCATTTCGAGAATGGCGCTGGCCTGCACTTCTGTCAGTTCAAAACTGGATATTAGTCCCGATCTTGCTTCGTCAGGAGTTTGTGAATTTCTGATCAGGCTGATCACCTCATCGAGATGGTCGAGTGCAATGAGCAAACCCACGAGGATATGGGCGCGTTTTTCGGCTTCACGCAGTTCGTATTCGGTTCTGCGAACCACCACTTTGTGCCGGTGATCCACAAAATGACGGATAATGTCTTTCAGGTTCAATTGAACCGGACGGCCGTTTACCAGCGCGATGTTGTTCACGCTGAACGATGTTTGCAGCGCCGTTAACTGGTAGAGTTTGTTCAGCACAACGTTGGTTACAGCATCCCGCTTCAGGTCGTAAACAATGCGAATCCCGTTTCTGTCGGATTCGTCGCGGATATCCGAAATTCCTTCAATTTTCTTATCGACGATGAGATCGGCGGTTTTTTTTATCATTTCCGCCTTATTCACCTGGTATGGTACGGAAGTAACAATAATCTGCTCCTTGCCTGATGAAGTGGTTTCGAGTGTTACTTCGCCACGCATCACCACCCTTCCCCTTCCGGTTTCGTATGCTTCCCTCACCCCGTCGTAACCATAGATCACGCCGCCTGTCGGAAAGTCAGGTGCCTTGATATGCTGCATCAGTTCATCGATGGTAATGTCGTTGTTGTCGATATAGGCCACCGTGCCGTCGATCACCTCACCGAGTTGGTGGGGTGCCATATTGGTTGCCATACCTACGGCAATCCCCGAGGTGCCGTTGATCAACAACTGCGGAACTTTTGCAGGAAGCACAGTGGGTTCCTTCAGCGAATCGTCGAAATTAAACTGAAAATCAACGGTGTCTTTGTTGATATCCTCCAGCATTTCCTCGGCCATCTTGCGCAGCCGGGCCTCCGTATAACGCATAGCCGCCGGGCTGTCGTTGTCGATTGATCCAAAGTTTCCCTGTCCGTCTATCAAAGGATAGCGCAACGACCACACCTGAGCCATGCGCACCATGGCATCATAAACCGAGGTATCGCCGTGCGGGTGGTATTTACCCAGCACTTCACCCACGATTCTGGCGGATTTTTTATAGGGCCGGTTTGACAGAATGCCCAGGTCGAGCATTCCGTACAGGATGCGCCGGTGAACGGGTTTGAGTCCGTCACGAACATCAGGCAATGCCCGTGACACAATGACCGACATCGAATAATCGATGTAGGCCGATTTCATTTGGTTTTCGATGTTTACTTTAAAAATCCTCTCTCCTCCGGTGGTATTCTCGTCCATCTCCTAACTAGTTCAATTTAAGTATATTAAAATGCAAAAAAATGATTAGCAAAAGTACAAAATAATATCTTACAAACTGCTATTTCAGTCAATTATTGTCAACACGCGGATGTTGATAAAATAAGGGGTTTGCCGTTTTTATTCCCGCCAAAGCCATTAATTTTGTCTTTGACAATCAAATTCTGGCGTTTGTTATTTCCTGAACCCGATAAAAGATTGTTTTGCAGGAGGATGCAATTATCTCGTTGAAATTCAATTCTTATTGACGGATGCAAAAGATTCAGGGCTTTGGAACGTTATTTGATAACAGTACCGAAAATAATTTGAAAGGAAAATAATGGAAGCAAAATTCTCACAACGCGTAAAGGATGTCCTTACCTTCAGCCGGGAAGAAGCCCTGCGACTTGGTAACGATTATATAGGTGTTGAGCACCTGATCCTGGGCATTCTGAGGGAAGGTGAAGGTCTTGCTGTACAGATATTGAACTATTTGGGTGTCGATCTCCAGGATTATCGAAAGATGATTGAAAGATCAATCAATACTGAAGCAAAACCCGGAACCAAAAAACTGGAAAACCTCCCTCTGATTAAACAGGCTGAAAGGGCATTGAAACTTACATACCTTGAAGCAAAATTATTTAACAGCGAATTAATTGGAACAGAGCACCTCCTCCTTGCTATTTTAAAGGATGAGGACAACATAGTTACCCGTACCTTTTCGCAATACGGCGTGGATTACGAAAGTGTGAAAGAGGAACTGCAGGCCATCATGACCAGCAACGACCCCGAGCAGGGCGACGAAAGCCAGGATGACAGTACACCACGTGCCGAATTTCCCGGAAGCTCAATGGATGATGAATTTGAAGAAGGCCGTGGAATGGGCAAGCAAGGTGCCAGGAAGCCGGGTGAGACCAAGTCGAAAACCCCTGTGCTCGATAATTTCGGACGCGACCTCACGCGGGCTGCCGAAGAAAACCGCCTCGATCCCATTGTGGGCCGTGAAAAGGAACTTGAGCGCATTGCACAGATCCTGAGCCGCCGCAAAAAAAACAATCCGATCCTCATTGGTGAACCCGGCGTGGGTAAATCAGCCATTGCCGAAGGCCTGGCCATCCGCATCGTGGAACGTAAGGTATCGCGTGCTTTATTCAACAAACGAATTATCACCCTCGACCTGGCTTCGCTGGTTGCCGGCACAAAATACCGCGGACAGTTCGAGGAAAGGATGAAAGCCGTGCTCAACGAATTGGAGAAAAATCCGGATATCATTTTATTTATTGATGAGATCCATACCATCGTGGGCGCCGGAAACGCTTCCGGTTCGCTGGATGCCTCAAATATGTTCAAGCCGGCGCTGGCCCGCGGAGATATTCAATGTATCGGAGCCACCACGCTCGACGAATACCGGCAGTATATCGAAAAGGATGGCGCACTCGAAAGGCGTTTTCAAAAGGTGCTGGTAGATCCCACTACCGTGGAAGAAACCACTGAAATCCTCCATAACATCAAGGAAAAATATGAGGATCATCACCTGGTGAATTTCACCGATGAAGCTATTCAGTCGTGCGTTACACTCACCAACAGATATATCAGCGACCGCTACCTTCCCGACAAGGCAATCGACGCCATGGATGAGGCCGGATCGAGGGTTCACATTACAAATATGCATGTGCCTTCACGCATCATTCAGCTCGAAAACCGCATTGAAGAGGTGAAGGGCGAAAAAACCCGCGCCATCGGCGGGCAAAAATTCGAAGAAGCTGCCAGGTTCAGGGATATCGAGCGTAAGCTGCAGGAAGAACTTGAGCAGGAAAAGAAAAAGTGGGAAGAAGAAGCCCGTATCAACCGCGAAACTGTTTCGGAAGAAAATGTAGCGGAAGTGGTAGCCATGATGACTGGAATTCCCATGAAGCGTATTGCGCAAAGCGAAGGAAACCGTCTGATCAACATGGAAACCGAAATTCAGGGTTCGGTGATCGGACAGGATGAGGCCATTAAAAAGATCGTGAAAGCCATCCGCCGTAACCGCGCCGGATTAAAAGATCCGAACAAGCCCATCGGCAGCTTTATCTTTCTCGGGCCTACCGGTGTGGGAAAAACCCATTTGGCTAAAGTGCTTGCACGTTACCTGTTCGACTCCGAAGATGCGCTGATTCGTATCGATATGAGCGAATACATGGAAAAATTCAGCGTATCGCGACTGGTAGGTGCGCCTCCCGGATATGTAGGATATGAAGAAGGTGGACAACTGACTGAAAAAGTGAGGCGCAAGCCCTACTCCATCGTACTGCTCGACGAGATCGAAAAGGCTCACCCGGATGTGTATCAT
>JBKHBQ010000370.1:0-2670 GCA_046542305.1 Bacteroidales bacterium | reverse complement strand
TGCTGCTGGTGCAGAAGACCGGCTGGGGCAAGAGCATCGTGTACTTCGCCACCACGCGCATCCTCCGCCACTTCAACTACGGCCCGTGCATCATCATCTCGCCGCTGCTCGCGCTGATGCGCGATCAGATCCGGCAGGCAGAGAAGTTCGGCCTGCGGGCGAAGGTCTGGAACTCGAGCAATCCCGATGAGCATGGCGAGGTGGCCGCAGGCTGGCGGAACGATCAGGTGGACGTGCTCTTCACCACGCCCGAGCAGCTTGCGCGGGATGACTTCCGCGGCATCTTTCTCAACGGGCAGGGGAAGGATATCTCGCTGCTGGTAGTCGATGAGGCGCACTGCATTTCTCAGTGGGGGTACGATTTCAGGCCGCCTTACCTGAAAATAGCCGAGGTGAGGAGTTTGCTTCCCGCTGTTCCCGTGCTGGCCGTAACAGCTTCGGCTACACCCGGCGTAATTGATGACATTCAGGAGAAACTGCAGTTCAGTCAAAAGAACGTCATACGCCAAAGCTTTGAGCGCAGCAACCTGGCATATGTGGTTTTTGAGGAAGATAACAAACCTGCCCGTTTGATTGACATGCTGCGCAAGGTCGGCGGGTCGGCCATTGTGTATGCAGGCAGTCGCCGCCATACATTTGAATTTGCAAAACATCTGAACAAAAACGGAATATCGGCCGACCATTACCATGCCGGCCTCGACAACCGCGAACGCGAAGAGAAACAAAGATCATGGATGGCCGGACAAACCCGCGTGATGGTGGCGACCAACGCGTTCGGACTGGGGATTGATAAGCCGGATGTGCGCCTGGTGATCCATGTGGATATTCCAAACAATATCGAATCATATTTTCAGGAAGCCGGACGTGCAGGCCGTGACGGCAAAAAGGCCTGGGCCGTGATCCTCTATCAGCAGGCCGACCTGCTGGATGCCGATGAGCAGTTCAGATTGAGCTTTCCACCCATGGAAACAATCCGCTCGGTGTATCATGCCCTGGGTAATTATCTGAAACTTGCCGTGGGCAGCGGATTGAATATGAGCTTCGATTTTGACCTGGCCGATTTTTGCAGGCAATACTCCTTTCAGGCGGTGGAAACTTACAACGCTTTAAAATTTCTGGAAAAGGAAGGATACCTGATCCTTAGCGAGGGCCTGCATTTTCCGTCGCGGCTGCATTTCAAACTGCAGGGCGAAGATCTGTACCGGTTCCGGGTGGAGCATCCGCCGCTGGACACCTTTATTCGCGTGATCCTGCGTTCGTACACCGGACTTTTTAGTCAGTACGTTAAAATCAACCTGCGTGAACTGGCTGCCAGAGTAAACCTCGATGAAAAGAAAACCGTCGCCCGCCTGCAGCAACTCGATAAGATGGACGTGATCAACTATATCCCCCAGAAAAGCAAACCCCAGATCATTTTTACGGTGGAACGCCTTGATGGGAAAGACCTTTACATCTCCAAAGAAAACTACGCCCTGAGGAAAGAATCGGCTCGTAAGCGCCTGGAATCACTTAAAGCTTACGTGACCTCCGTAAACAGGTGCCGGAGTCAGATTCTGCTTTCGTATTTCGGGGAAAAGGACAGGCCACGTTGCGGCCAGTGTGATGTGTGCCTGGAACGAAATAAACTTCAGTTGAGCGAAATGGAGTTCAATGTAGTGCTCGATCAGGTGAAGCCGTTGCTGAATGACAAACCCGCCGATGTGGACGTTGTGGTAAATTCTGTGAAAAATTCATCGCCCCAAAAGGTACTTAGGGTAATCGAATGGCTGCTCGACAATGGTAAAATCAGCTATACCGAAGATAAAAAACTGAAATGGGTGAGGAAGTGAGGCAGATAAAGTTATTTTTGTCTGAAGGAATTCTTGAATCAGCAAATTGTGTGAAGCATGATCAACGATAAAAAAATTGTGGTGGTATTACCGGCATATCGTGCTGAGAAAACCCTGGAGGAAACCTTCAGGGAAATTCCTTTCGATATCGTCGACGAGGTGGTGATGGTGGATGATTTCAGCCCCGATAAAACGGTGGAGGTGGGCAGGAAGATCGGCATCAGGCATATTGTGGAGCACCAGGAAAACAGAGGTTATGGCGGAAACCAGAAATCCTGTTATGACATGGCGCTTTCGCTTGGGGCTGATATTGTTATTATGCTTCATCCTGATTACCAGTACACACCACGGCTGATCCCGGCCATGACCTATATCATTGCCTACGATGTTTTTCCGGTGGTGCTGGGGTCGAGGATTTTGGGAAACGGTGCGCTGAAAGGCGGAATGCCCTTGTACAAGTACCTTTCGAACCGGGTGCTGACCTTTATCCAGAACATCCTGGTCGATCAAAAGCTTTCTGAATATCATACGGGTTACCGGGCATTCTCAGCCGAGGTGTTGCGAAAGGTGGATTATCACCGGAATTCTGATGATTTCGTATTTGATAACCAGATGCTTTCGCAGATCATCATGGCAGGTTACCCGATCGGAGAGGTGACGTGCCCTACAAAATATTTCGACGGTGCTTCCTCGATCAATTTCAACAGAAGTGTGAAATATGGATTGGGTGTCATTCAGACGTCTGCGCTGCATTATATGCATCGCAAGGGCATCATTAATTCGCGCCTTTACAGATCGAAGTAAGTTTTTTTTGATTATTTTTATTTTTTTCCTGATAAAC
>JBKHBQ010000369.1:0-2673 GCA_046542305.1 Bacteroidales bacterium | reverse complement strand
AGAACTCGGCATGCCCGAAAACCGGCCGGTGATCCTGCTGCAGGGAGCAGGCATCAACATCCAGCGGGGCGCCGAGGAACTGGTGGAAGCCATGCAGTACCTCGACGGGGTGCAGCTTTACATTATCGGCGGCGGCGATGTTATCGGCGTTTTAAAACGGATGCAAAAAGATTTATCGCTTGAGGATAAAATCCTTTTTCTCCCGCGTATGCCTTTCGAAGAATTACAGCACTATACGGCCAATGCCGACATCGGCCTGAGCATCGACAAGGACACCAACATCAACTACCGCTACTCGCTGCCCAACAAGCTGTTCGACTACATCAACGCCGGGTTGCCGGTGCTGGCATCGCCGCTAATTGAGGTGAAAAACATCATCGACACCTGGCATGTGGGCGAAACCATCGAAAGTCACCATCCGGAACATATCGCAGAAAAGATCAGGAACATGCTCAACCATCCGGAACGATTGCAGGCCTACCGGCAGAATTGCCTGGAAGCATCCAAGACACTCAACTGGCAAAATGAAAAACAGCAACTGATTGAAATCCTGAAAAAGTATGCCTGAAAAACACCTGCATATCATTTCTTTCGACATCCCGTGGCCGGCCAACTACGGCGGTGTGATCGACGTGTACTACAAACTGGTGGCACTCCGGAAAGCCGGAATCCACCTCATCCTTCACTGTTTTGAATATGGCCGCGAACATGCCGCAGAACTGGAATTGCTTTGCGATGAAGTGCATTATTATCCGCGGCAAACAGGAATTGGCGCAAACCTGCGATCATCTCCCTACATTGTAGAAAGCCGTAAATCGGACAAACTGCTGAACCGGCTGCTTCAGGACAATCATCCCATTCTCTTCGAAGGCCTGCATTCGTGTTACTACCTTGACCATCCCGATCTGCAGCACCGCAAAAAGGTTTATCGCGAAAGCAACATCGAACACCATTATTATTACCACCTTTTCAAAGCGGAAAACAATCCTGCCAGAAAAGCATTTTTCCTGATAGAAAGCCTGCGGCTAAGAGTTTTTCAGCGGAAGCTAAAACATGCCGACCTGATGCTTGTGGTTTCGCAAAGCGATACAAAGTATCTTCAGAAACATTTTCCGGATCGGGAGGTGATTTATCTTCCCAGTTTCCACCCGAGCGACGATTTTTCGGTGATACCCGGCAAAGGCAATTATGTGCTTTATCATGGCAAATTATCGGTTACCGAAAATCTGAAAGCCGCTGAATTTCTTATAGAAAAAGTATTCGCGGGTCTGAAACACAAGCTGGTGATAGCCGGCATGGATCCTCCGGAGCGACTGAATACGCTCGCGGGGCCTCACCCCAATGTAGAGATCATCTCCAATCCCGACGATGAGAAAATGTTTTCACTGATCCGCAATGCACAGGCCAATATCCTGATCACCTTTCAGGCCACCGGATTGAAACTGAAACTGTTGAATACCCTTTTCAAAGGCAGGTTCTGCATTGTGAATGCCGCGATGGTGCAAGGCACCGGACTGGCGGAGCTGTGCGAAACTGCCGATGGCCCCCGGGCGCTACGCCAGAAAATCGATGAAGTTTTTCAGAGGGAGTTCAACATAAATGAAGTGGAAAGGCGGCGAAAAGTTCTGATGCAAAATTATTGGAACGCCGGCAATGCCCAGCGGCTTATCAAACTAATTTGGGACTGAACCGGCGATTACTGGTCTTCCAGGATCTGTTTCAGGTTTTGCAGTCCCTGATCCAGATCATCACCAAGCATCTCATCCATATTCATAAACAGCAGGGTGATGTTTGTGGGATAATCCATCCCGCCATAAAACCCCCAGGTGACAATGGTCTGATCTGCGCCTGCCGGCCGTGTGATCATATAGGCCTCATTCGTGGATTCGAACGGCTCCAGAAACCGCAGTTCATAATCAATGCGTTCACCTTCCACAATACCCATAATCTCCTGCTCGCCACTGCCAATATTTTTGTTTTCGCTTTTCCATGCCGAAACAAACCCCACCGTGGCATCCGTCCCCCGGTACTCAACGTCTACGTTGGGATCCATCTTCAGCCACGTGCTGAATTTGTCCTGATTTCTTAAATACTTAACGTGAGCGAAAACTTCCTCCACCGGTTTACTGATGGTGATCTGCCGCTCCACACGATAATTGCGCGGGGCGAAAAGCGCCACAATAAGCAGCAGCGCAAAAATGCCGATAAGGGCAACAAAAAAGCCTTTTACATATTTCATCTTAACCTCCTCTAATGATGCTAAAATATTTAAATTCTATTGAAATGTTGCAAATGTTTCTGGTGTTCATTTAATAAACCAAATCAGGCCATCATTTTTCCCTTGTCGATGCGTACTACCCTGCCAGGATATTTCCCGATCATGTGGTGGTTGTGTGTGGCCATGATCACTGCGGTCCCTTTCCGGCTGATCTGCCAGAGCAGATCCACGATTTCCCCCGACGTTTCCGGATCAAGGTTTCCGGTAGGTTCATCGGCGAGGATGATCTTTGGGTTGTTGAGCAGCGCCCTGGCAATGCAAACCCGCTGCTGTTCGCCTCCGGAAAGTTCATGCGGCATTTTGAATCCCTTGGTGGGGATGCCCACCATCGACAGCACCTGGTGGGCGCGTTTTTCCATTTTTTCCCGGTCCTTCCAGCCTGTGGCCTGCATAAC
>JBKHBQ010000368.1:0-2681 GCA_046542305.1 Bacteroidales bacterium | reverse complement strand
ACTACATTTTTCATAGCCACGTTCAGGGCTGCTGTTTCACCGTAATCAAGCATTCCGTTGTTGTTTCCTGTTGCATCATCCACTTCCACTTCGCTGAAGATCACGTACGGACCTGTAGGCGGAATACACTGGATGGTTTCGTATATGGTGGAGGTATTGAAGCCGGTCACTACCAGGGTTACATCACCGGGGAGGAACTCGTTGGGGACCGATACATTTCCGCTGGCATCCGTATATGCGCTGCTGTAAACGCCATCCTGCGAAAGCGAAACAAGCGCGCCTTCAACCGGATCACCACCTGCATTCACGGTAGTTTCGAAGGGCGTGCCCACGAGCATCACATTATTTGAAAGTGTGAGCTGCTGCGGTGCCGCCGTGCGAATTTGCAGGGAAGCATCGCCGAAGGTGGTCCAGGTTTGCAGTGTATGCAAATCGTTGGTGGCATTGGATTCGGTGTACATAAGCACCAGACCGTTAGCTACAACCGAACCGATGATGGTACGGCCCTCGTCGGTAGAAATGCCACTACCTGGATTGGCGTTATAATCGTAACCACCGGTAATGATATCGTTGAAATAGTCCTGTCCGCGCATAGGCGGAGTCCAGGGCTGGTTGATGGTGGCCATAAGTGTAATGACGGCACCGCCGTTTTCTTTTTTCAGCCAGGCTTCGGCAAAACATTCACCGGAATGGAAGGCTCCGTTAACGCAGGCTACCGAAAAAATGATCGGGAGCATGTCGCCGTTGGTAAGCTGGGCGATGTTGGAATTGCTGAATCCTGAAGATCCCCAGGATGTCTGCGATCCGTGACCCGTATAGTTGATGATGCTGGCACCCTGCTCAATGAAATTCTTCACCATGGTGGCCGTAGCGCTTGGTTCGTATACAGGATTGTACGTATCATAAGTGAAAGGATCGAGCTTGTTATCATAGATGATATCCAGGTGTTCGTAGTCGATTTCCCCGTCGTCACCTATACCGGCACCTTCGTCACTGCCCACACCAATCGCGCTGGAATACCAGTCGCCGGAGGGCATTTTTTCGTAGGTGATGGATTTGTCTACCTGTGTGGTGACATGTGCGGATGAACTGGCCGAAAAACGTCCGATAGCAATGTCAGGAAAAACATCGGTTCCCACAACACATCCGAGCATCGGATCCATGGGAGCATTGGCGCCGCCGCCCAGGTCGCACTTGATGTCGGCCCAGTCGCCAACAAGCTGTACATAAAGAATATCGTTGTTCTCGTCGTATTTTTGCTGAATCAGATCTTTTACGTTGGTACCCGTAGCTACCACCTCTTTGAAGACCTCGAAGCCTTTTTCCATTTTCCAGTCGATGTAGGGCTGGATGGCATCTTCGTCGCGGGCAGTGGTGATCACAAGAATATCGCCGGCTTCGGCAACGGTGAGATCATCACGTGTATTTTCATAATTGATGAAGACCGATTTGTAAAGGCCTTCCATTTCCTTGAAGAGTTTTCCTGAAGTTACGTACAGCGGGTTAACCGGTGCAGTGGTGTTCTGGGTTATATTTACCGTAACGCTGGTGTACACGCGCAATGTTTGTGTTACGGCATTGTAGCGGAACGGATAAAAGTATACGGTAGCGCCACGCACATCCTTAATGATGTAGGGCTCGGTGATATCGGCAGTTTGTGCGGGATAAAATTCATCCACCAGCGATTCTTCTGCAATCACATAGGGAATCCGGCTCGGGTCCTGATCCCTGTAAATGGCTCCGCGTGAAGGAACCAGCGGAAAATTGAGCTGGAAATCCTCGAATTCATTTACGACCACATCCATGCTTACATTCTTCACCGGGTCGAGTTGTACGTTTGCATTAATGAACGGAAGCGCTGCAAACCCTTTGTCCTGGGTTCTTACACTGCCGTCGAAAAGGATTTGGGTAAAATCCTGATCGCTAAGGTTTACCTGCCTGAAATCATATTGATCAATGGTGAAGTCCAGTTGGTAATCACCCTGTCCCGTCTGCTTGAACTTTACTTCATAGCCTTCTCCGGCCATGAGGCTAATAAAGCCAAAAAGTATTAAAAAGCTTAATAAAAGTTTTCTCATAAAAAGTTTTTTTTAAGTTAATGAGTTGTGAATTTTAAATTTGAAGTTGGAGAGAGAAAGGAAAGGCAAAACCGGCGTAAAGCCGGTTTTGCCGCTATTTCATTTATTTGCTGAGAATAATCTTTCTTGTTGCAGTTTGATTTTCGTTTTGTAGCTTGAAGTAGTAGACCCCACCCTGTAGTGTCGACATATCGAAACGTACGCTGTTTACAACACTGCGATTTTGATTCTTATGCACGATTTCATGCAGTTTTTGCCCGAATGCATTATGCAGTGTAATGTGTACTTCGTTGGTATTATCTGCAATAAAATCAATGGTAACGATATCTTTGGCAGGATTGGGATAAATCCTGAAGGAGCCGTCTCTTACCAGCTCGTTGATGAAGGTGGGCTGGAAGTAAATTACGTTCGACATTTCCGATTCGCAACCATATTCATTGGTCACGATGGTATAATAATTACCGGTAACCGACGGGCTGTAGATCTGCCCGGTAGCGCCGGTGATCATGCCGTTGTCGTCATACCACTGGTTTCCTGTTTCTGAACTCGATACCAGGTTTTCACCCACCTGATAAATTTCAGGTGTTTCGGGAACGGCATTCA
>JBKHBQ010000367.1:0-2698 GCA_046542305.1 Bacteroidales bacterium | reverse complement strand
CGCAACACTTCATGACCGGGCCGTTTTACAAGGATAAATCCGCGTGTGAGCAATTCTTTCTGCACATGGCTTGCGTTGCCGTTCAGTTCGATGGCAAGCATCAATCCGCGCGACCTGATCTCAAGGATGTGTCCTGACCTTTGACGGATACTTTCCAGCTCACCCTGCAGGAATGTTCCCAGAGATCTGCATCTTTCAATCAGCTTTTCATCTTCAATCACCCGGATTACTTCCAGTGCCACTGCCGCACCCAGGGGATCGTTCTGGTGAGATTGGGAATAAATAAACGGTTTTTTTTCAAGTTGCTTCATTACGGCCGACGACATGGCGGTGATACTTACCGGATATCCGTTGCCCACCCCCTTGCCGATGGCCACTATGTCGGGGTGAATGTCATAATGCTCAAATCCGAACCACCTGCCCGTACGTCCGATGCCGGTGGTAACTTCGTTAGCAAGCACAAAACCTCCATGGCTTCGTATCGCAGAACAAATGGCGCTGATCAGCTTGGCGGGCGGAAATTTCACCAGCCCCGAAGAGCTTCCGGGTTCGAACAGGAAGGTGGAAATTTTGTAGAAAGGTATTTTTTTGAACAGCGGGCAATCTTCACAATTCATCTCCCCGGCACAGTTGCAATCATGCCAGTTAAACAGATGCCACTCATCTGCGCGTTTAGCGCTTGCAGAACCATACGCCCCGCAATAGGAATCGCTGAATGTAAGCATCAGGGGACGATGATCAATGCTTCTAATAGCCCGGATCCCGAATTCAATGGCTTCGCTGCCCGAGCACAGGAACACGCATTTCCCACCGTCGAGACGGGTGAGTTGCAGGATCTTCGCTGCGGTTTCATCGATTACCGGATGCGCATAACAATATCCTGTGTGGGCGATTTGTGCCGCCTGCTCAGCAAGCCGTTTTTGAACACGCGGGTGACAATGCCCTACACTGGTACACCATACCCCTGATTCCAGATCAATAAACTTGTTTCCGGCTGCATCGTAAAGGTGACAATTATCTGCCCTTATCATACCGGCAAGCGTAAGGTCCTGTCCAATATTCCAGATGATGTGATCCATGGTTTTTTTGGTAAAAGTATCGAATTGCAGGCGAAATTTTTGACCCGAAAAGAAAGTTTTTTTTCGCTCAGAAATCGGGGCAAATTTTGTATCATTGCAGACTATTTAGCTATATATGAACATATAAAACATCTAGATAATTCTATGGCCAAAACACGACGTTCGTTTTTCGACCGCATGCTCAACGCCACCGAGAAGTTGGGAAATGCATTGCCACATCCTGCAACTCTTTTCCTGCTATTTGCACTGTCAGCTCTGTTCTTCAGTTGGCTTGCCTGGATCACCAACTGGACAGCGGTACACCCCGGCACCGGCGAGCTGATCGAACCGGTTAATCTGTTGTCGAAGGAAGGCTTCGCCCGCATCCTGCTCGAAATGGTGGATAATTTTACCGGCTTCGCCCCGCTGGGCATCGTCATGGTGGCCATGCTGGGTATCGGCGTGGCTGAGGGC
The DNA here is from genome assembly GCA_046542305.1 of Bacteroidales bacterium. GTDB lineage: Bacteria > Bacteroidota > Bacteroidia > Bacteroidales > 4484-276 > JBKHBQ01. The sequence goes on along the minus strand of JBKHBQ010000367.1, from coordinate 1,166 downwards.
AGCGGGCTGATCGCAGCACTGATCCGGTTGCTTGTGCTGTCGTCGCCGAAACGGCTGCTCACCTTCGTAATCGTGCTGGCAGGGATTTTATCCAACATAGCCAGCGATGTGGGCTATGTGTTGCTGATCCCGCTGGCGGGCATTATTTTCAAAGCCATCGGACGGCATCCCATCGGCGGAATGGCGGCAGCTTTTGCCGGGGTCTCAGGCGGATTCAGTGCCAACCTGGTGCTGGGAACCATCGACCCGTTGCTGGCTGGTCTTTCGGAAGAAGCGGCACAAATCGTCGATCCGGATTACCTGGTCAATCCAACGGCCAATTATTATTTTATGGTGGTTTCCACATTCCTGATAGCCATCACCGGTACGTGGGTTACCGAGAAGCTGGTGTTTCCGCGACTCGGCGAATATGAGGGTGACGACGATGAGGAAACCTCACTGGATCCGCTGCTGAAATCCGAAAAACGCGGGCTCCGCTGGGCCGGTATCACAGCATTGGCCCTTGCAGGCATTGCCGTTTGGGGGCTGGTTCCCGAAAACGGTTTCTTCAGAGGGACTGACGGCAGCTTTCTCGGGTCGCCGCTGATCCGTGGTGTGGTGGCCATTTTGTTCCTGGGTGCGGGCTTATGCGGCCTCGCCTACGGGATTGCCTCAAAAAAATACCGAAGCGATGCCGATGTGATGAAAGGCATGAGCGACAGCATGAAAAGCCTCAGCACCTATTTCGTGCTGGTGTTTTTTGCAGCCCAGTTTGTAGCCTATTTTAAATGGAGTAACCTGGGTGTGATCTTTGCCATTAAGGGCGCCGATCTGCTGATTGCTGCCAATGTGGGTGTGATTCCGCTGATGCTGCTTTTTATCATTCTGGCAGCTACCATCAATATGCTGATGGGCAGCGCCTCGGCCAAGTGGGCCATCCTGGCACCGGTATTCATTCCCATGTTTATGTTTATGGGTTATTCACCCGAGCTTTCGCAGGTGGTTTACCGCATCGGCGACAGCATTACCAATGTGATCTCGCCCATGATGAGCTTCTTTGCGCTGATCATCGCCTTTATTCAGAAATATGATAAGAAAGCGGGGATCGGTACTGTGATTGCCACGATGCTCCCATATAGTGTGGCGTTCTTTGTGGTGTGGAGCCTGTTGCTGATCGGATGGATTCT
>JBKHBQ010000366.1:0-2702 GCA_046542305.1 Bacteroidales bacterium | reverse complement strand
TGGATGAAACCGACGGCAGTAAATATCACAGAAAAATCCTTCTGCAATAAATACGATCCATTAATTAACCCTAAAAAAAATGAAATGAAAACATCAAAAATGCACGCGTCCTTTGAAAAGATGAGGGAGCACCTGAAGAGCCTTTCTGAAGAAGATAAAATCAGGATCGGAAGCAAACTGGCCGGTCGAATTCCAACACAAACCCACAACCACAGTACTGCGAAGAAGGTACAATAGTTATTTCCTGAATATAAAATAAACCGCCAGCACCAGAAAAACGAAACCGATCAGGTGGTTCAGGCGCAGGGTTTCGTTTTTAAACACCAGCAGCGTGAAGGCCATAAACACCAGCAGGGTAATCACCTCCTGAATCACCTTGAGTTCGACAAGGGAAAAAGGACCGCCGTAAGCATGAAAACCAATGCGGTTGGCCGGCACCTGAAAACAGTATTCGAACAGAGCAATGCCCCAGCTTACCAGGATAAAACCTGCCAGCCCCCATTTTTCGAAACCCTTCAGGCTGTTGAACTTTAAATGGCCATACCAGGCCAGGGTCATAAAACTGTTTGACAACAGCAGCAAACCAATGGTATAAAGCGCTTTCATGTGTGTAATGATAAAAATGCGCGCGAAATTAGGGAAAGATCGAACAGAATCGATTTATTTATTATAAGATTTTCAGGGTACTTATTCCGACACTGTTGCTTTTTTCCTACACCCCCTTCACATACCGGCTCACATCTTCGGCCGTAACTTCCTTGTCGCAAAGAATAGCGAGCCGTTCCACCACATTGCGCAGTTCGCGCACATTTCCGGTCCATTTGTAATCTTCGAGCATCCTCAGGGCGTCCTCAGTAAATTCGAGCGGGGCCTTGCCCATTTTTTTTGAAACGTCTTCCATAAAATGGCTGGCAAGTAGCGGGATGTCGCCTTCGCGGTCGTTCAGGTCGGGCACCTCAATGATGATCACGCTGAGGCGGTGGTACAGGTCCTCGCGGAAACGGCCTTTCTCAATCTCTTCGTGCAGGATTTTGTTGGTGGCGGCAATGATGCGTACATCCACCGTAATTTCTTTTTCGCCCCCCACGCGGGTGATCCTGTTTTCCTGCAATGCCCTGAGCACCTTTGCCTGCGCCGAAAGGCTCATGTCGCCGATCTCGTCGAGGAAGAGCGTACCGCCGTGGGCCAGTTCGAAATCGCCCTTGCGCTGCTTGATGGCCGAGGTAAACGAGCCTTTCTCATGACCGAAAAGCTGGCTCTCGATCAGTTCGGAAGGAATGGCTGCACAATTCACCTCGATAAACGGCGCATGTGCCCGCGGGCTTTTTTCGTGCAGCCAGCGGGCCACAAGTTCCTTTCCGGTGCCATTGCTCCCGTGGATGAGCACCCTGGCATTGGTGGGGGCTACCCTGTCGATCATTTCCTTCACCCGCATGATGGCCGGAGATTGCCCGATCATTTCCCAGGTTTTCGATACCTCCTGCTTCAGGCTTTTTGCCTCCCTGATCAGGTTCGATTTGTCCAGCGCATTGCGGATGGTGATCAGCAGCCGGTTCAAATCGAGCGGCTTGGCAATGTAGTCGTATGCGCCTTTTTTAATGGCTTCCACCGCCGTTTCGATGGTTCCGTGGCCGGAGATCATCACCACGGGCGTGTCGGTAATTTTTTCGATATGCTCGAGCACCTCGATGCCATCCATGCGCGGCATTTTGATGTCCAGCAAAATCACGTCGTACTTCTTGCTGTTCACCAGTTTCAGGCCTTCGATGCCGTCTTCCGCGTCGTCCACCTTATAGCCTTCGTTGTCAAGAATATCCTTGAGTGTATTGCGGATGCTGCGTTCGTCGTCGATTACAAGAATTTTTGCCAGTGTTGCCATGAAGGAATAGTTAAGTGTTATTGGTTATCTGGAAAAAAGTTTCCAGGGTTTAGTTAATGATCAGTTTTGTGGAGAAAGTTTTCCTGCCGGTTTTCAGTGCAATTACGTAGGTACCTGGTTTCAACGCAGAGATATCCAGCAAATGATTTCCGTGATGCAACATTTTCCGAATAATTGTTTTTCCATCCAGTGAAAGGATGGAGCATGCATAGAGCCCTTCTTCAGGAAGTTGGATCTGCACCACCTCCGAAGCGGGATTGGGAAAAATCCGGGCATCCAAAGCATGCTCTTCAACACCAAAAGGTTCGAACAGCGACCAGAAGTTTTCTTCCTTGTAACTGTCGATCCACTGGGCGCTTTGCTCATCCCAGAAACGGTAGGTGTACTCCAGGCGGTTGCCGTTTTCGTCGTAGGTGTAATTGTATTTTGAAGTGAAAAACCAGTACTGGTTGATTGGGTCGTAAAACTGCTGCACCACCTCCTCACGCTTGCCGGCTGTGGTATAGGTATAGTTGGTTTTATTTTTTTCGATCCAGCGGTGTTCGAAGTCGTCCCAATACTTTTCGAGCACTTCCGACAGGCGCTGGTCATCATCGTAAGAATATACAAAGTAATCCTTGTCTTTCCATGATTGGTTCAGGTGATTCCATACTGCCACGTATTTCTCGCGCAAAATACCGGGGGCAGAATAGGTGTAGGTGGTGCGGCGGTCGTTAGTCCAAAGCGTTCCTGTCCAGAGGGTGCGGAATTCTTCGGTCAGGTCCTGATTTCCGTCGTAGGTATAAACGATGCGTGCGCTGTCGCGCCAAAAGCCGGCAATATC
>JBKHBQ010000081.1:0-15061 GCA_046542305.1 Bacteroidales bacterium | reverse complement strand
AATATGTATCGAAGCAGATGCTTCGACAAACGTCCATGTCCATTCATCCGACTTTGTGTTATTTGAAGCTATTTTCATGTTTATTTATCACGCATGAAACCCCAGCCTCGTTTTTTCCTTCAATCCGGTTTCGTGCCTGCACAGGCTTTCGATCGCGGCAGCATCGGGCGCGGCGCCATGCAGCAGTTCATGAATCCGGTACTTTTTGGCGATATTGGCCATCTGGCCCCCTGTGAGCATGTAGCGCTCACAGAGTTGGCCGACGGCCTCGGGGGGCAGTGTTGGGATCTTGTCGCGCATGATCTGCATGCGCACAGGAAGTTCGGGGATCTCAAAACGGACCTTGTACAGAAACCTTCTGTCGAAAGCCGGATCGAGGTTATCGGTAAGGTTGGTGGTGGCGATAAGGATGCCTTCGAAATCCTCCATCTGCTGCAGGATAATGTTTTGCATGGCGTTGAGGGTTTGCGACACAGGTGCATCCATCCGTGTGGTGCGCCTGCCGAAGATGCCGTCGGCTTCGTTGAACAGCAGGATAGGTTCGGTTATGCTTGCCGAAAGCAGGCGCTCATAACGTTTGAACACGCCCCTGATCAGCTTTTCCGATTCGCCGAACCACATGCTTTTGGTCTCGCTGATCTCCACCGGCAGGATGCTTCTTCCCGTCCGGCGTGCCAGTTGGTACACGCTTTCGGTCTTGCCGGTCCCGGGTTTCCCGTGGAAAAGCACTGTAAACCCGCTTTTCATTCCTATTGCTTTCATATTTTGGCTTATGCCGTCGAACCTGTTTTTTTCGAACAACCTCAGCAGGGTGTCGATCTGCCGCTGCTCTTCGGCATTCAGCCAGAGCCTGACCTCCGGGATTGCGGCGGGAAGGATTTCGCTTTTCACCCTATCCGACTGCAGCCTGAACTGCTCCGCCTCCTCCCCCAGGAGGTATTCCAGTCCCTTGTCGGTGATGTTCAGCCTGCTGTCGTTGCGAAACGCACCGGGTTCAGCTTCGAGCAGTTCCCTTGTAAGCAGCTTGTTTTTGCCGCTCACCAGGCTTCGCCTGACGGTTAGCTGGAACGGCTTGTCGTGATCAAGAAATTTACAGGCTTCCGTTACGGATATGTCGTTTTCACCATTGAGATGCTTATGGGCGAGAAAGATCAGCAGCATCCTGTCCTCGGCATTCAGGTCGCAGGCAAGCATCCTTTTGGCGGTAAACAGGCTTTTGTTTTCGCCGCAAAGCGAAAGGAAATCAGCTTTCAGATACTCCCACCGGATAAGATCATCCTCCGCCGCCTCCATGTCCTTGGCCACGCGGGTGATGAAGCCGAAATTGTCGGTGATCTTTCCGAAATCGCTGTAAAGCCGCTTTCTGAGCAACCCGTCGATGACGCTGCCGTGCACATAATAGTTTGTTTTGGGGGAGCGGTCGAAACCGAACCTGTTTTCCTGCTGACGGATCAGCCGGCGCCGGAGCAACAGGTCGAGTTCATCTTTCCAACGCAGCAACCGCATTACCGGAACGTCGTAGTGCCGCGCCAGGCTGGAAAGATCGGCACTGCCGTCTTCGAGCGTGTTGTACAGGATAAGTGAAAAGAGCATCACCTGCCGTTCGGTAAGCTGCAGGTATTCCGTCAGCGGCCTCAGGTGGGGCTTCAGGCTCCTGATGGCGGAGCCGGAAAACCTGAAATTTTCCGATTTTTTTACGATAATTTCGATGTGATGCGTCAGGTCCATGGTATAAAATGATTAGGAAATAATTATTTTTGGAAAGGCAAAGCTAAAAGGCCGCTCCACCATGTATATGTGTAGTACAAAAAAAATTTGAAATATGCCTGAAAATAAACAAGCAGCCATTCGCTACAGGGTTATAAACCGGATGCTGTCGGGCGGGAAAACGGCAAGCAAGCAGCAACTTGCCGATGCCTGCTCGCGCAAGCTCGACAAACCCGTGAGCCTCCGCACCATCGAAAACGACCTGTGGGCCATGCGCTACAGCGAAGGCCTGGGGTACTACGCCCCCGTAGAATACGACCGCGTGCAGCGCGGATACCGCTACACCGGGCCCGATTACTCCATCGACCGGCTTCCCGTGTGCGACGAGGATCTGAGAAAACTCATGATGGCCGCCGCCCTGCTCAGGCAGTACAGGGTGGAAGCCTTCAGGGATTTCAGCGGCGCCATCGACAAGGTGATCCGGCTGATCAATTACCGCAAGTTGCATTCCGGCAGCAGCGGGCTCCCGTTCATCGAATTCGAAAAAAACCCGCCCGTAAGAGGGATGGAGTACATCGGCCGCCTGATCCCGGTAATCCGGCGCAAGCGGGTGATCCGGATCACCCACCATTCGTTCTGGCAGGAGGAGGTAAACACCTTTACGGTTCATCCGTTTTACCTGAAGGAATACAAATTCCGCTGGTACCTGGTGGGCTACTGCGAGGAGCGCGACGATGTGCGCATCTACGGACTGGAAAGGATCACCGGCATCGAGGAAATGCCACTGAAAACCTTCACGCCCCGCACCTTCAATCCCGAGTTGTATTTCGACCGCTTTATCGGCGTAAACGTTCCGCAGGGCCAACCCGAAAAGATCACACTCCGCTTTAAGAACCGCGCCGGCAAGTACTTCCTCACCCAGCCCCTCCACCACAGCCAGGCGCTCATCGCCGAAACCGCCACCACCCACGACTTCACCCTGCACCTGGCCGTAAACCACGAATTCAAAGGCATCATCCTGAGCTGGGCCGATAGCGTGGAAGTGCTCGAACCGCGCTGGCTGCGGGAGGAAATCAGGCAGGTGGCGGAGAGGATGGCCGAGGCCCACCGAATGGATGCTTGATCTTTACAATGATTGAAGGAGAAAAGGATTTACGATTGAAGATTAGTGGTTTGAGATTTCAGATGTGCTGAACAGGTGCAAACGGTACGGTGGTCCTCAAAACTGAGCAGCAGGCTGTTATTCTGCAATCGTGCCCCCCTCCGGAAAGTAATCGGCCCATTTTGAGTGCGGAAGGGACAAAAGGATTTACGATTGAAGATTAGTGGTTTGAGATTTCAGATTTGCTGAACAGGTGCAAACGGTCCGGTGGTCCTAAAACTAAGCGGCAGGCTGTTATTCTGCAATCGTGACCCCCCGGGAAAGTAATCGAACCTTTTTGACTGGCGCCGGTAACCCTGCCTACGCTTAACCTTTCCAATTTAGCAGCGGAGTTGGAAAAAAACACCCAAAAAATTGATCATTTTATGCCTGAATCGGTGAGCATTTTTTTTAACTGAAAAATCGGAGATGATTCGGAAAAGGAAAAAACCCAATCTGCCTCACCGGCAAATCAGGCTTCTTATATCGTTGATCTGCAATCGGAATCCCTTTGCCAGAATTCCGGAGGCCTGCCGCAAACAACCCTTCCATAGCGGTAAAAAAAGGCCGCTCCTTTCGGAGCAGCCTTAATTTACGATTACCAACCTTCAAACAGTTTAGTGAACGATCAGTTTTTCGCAGAAAACCGTACCTGATCTGGTCACGGCTTTAACGATATACATTCCGCCCGGAAGGTGATCGACAGCATAATGATCAGCAACCGCTTCGGCCTGATGTATAATTTGTCCGTCGATTGAAGTGATGACAATTGACTTAAGCTTGTTGGAAACAATATATACTTTCCCGTTCGACGGGTTGGGATATATCCTCAGGCTTTCACCTGCAGCCTCATGAACCGATGCCAGGTAGTCCACCTGCGGCTGCAGATAGAAGGTGTGCGGTGTATTTTGGCCGGCGATCACGGGGAGGCCCGTAACGGTTTCGGGCTCGTAACCCTCGGCTATGCAGGTTACATCGTAGTTTCCGGGCATCAGCATCATGGTATAATGCGAGCCGAAAGGCGTGGTTTTGGTTAAACTTCCGTTATCCGCATTTACTGCCGTAATGGTAGCCGCCCCAATACCGATGTTGGTTTCGGCATCGCGAACAAAACCCAGGATTTTTCCAAGATCACCCTGCACCAGGATCTCTGCAACATTGGAAGGCTCCGATTCATTCTGTCCGTACACTGCCGTGACGAAATAAATATGGGTTCCGGGTTCAACACTGTAGTCCACATAATAAAGTTCCTGAACCGGTGCGCCGGTGATTCTCTGGTTGTCTCTGTAAACATAATAGCCGTCGGGCAGGAAATCACCTGAGGTTTGGGGCTTGTCAGCCATCGGCAGGTTTCCGGCAACCAGTGTGCCTGGCTTATTGATTTGCTGCGGCGGATTGTTCGGCAAAATCTGCTCCGGTGCTTTCATGCCGTTATCGGGAGAAACAAGCACCTGAACATTCCAGTTGTAATCCATGCCATAGTCCGAAAGCATCTCCCAGGTGGCGCCATCCAGGCTCACCATGTCGCCGAAGCCTGCAATAGCCGGACCTGCATCGGTGCCTGCCGGGTAATCGCCCGCCACATGATCTACTTCATATCCTACCCACAACTCCTGCGTATTATCTATTGCCACAGGCGTATCCAGTGTAACCGTGTTCCATGCATCCTGGCTCAGGTTTTCCAATGCCTGCTCATAGAGCAGATCCACTGCATTTTCACCTTTCCAGATCTTGACGGTAAAGCCGGCATCACCCGTGCTTCTCGGAAACAGCTTCAGGCTGCTGATCACCGAACCGGGATAGGCATTGAGCATATCCGGTGTCCAGCGGGCCGCAACCCTGAAACTACCGCCCTCGCTGATCCCGATGCCCTCAAAATTCTCACCGTTGTCGAAGTGGAGCCATTCGCCTGGTGCTGCGGGAGCGTCCCACTGCAACGATACATCATCCATATTCACTTCAACAATCAAATTCTGGGGCGGGTTATATACAGTACTGCCTATCATTACATTTACCGCGTTGGAAGCTGCCGATTCGCAGCCATTGCTGTACACGGCCGTTACTTCGTAAAGGTAAGCACCTGCAGACAAATCTGCATCGAAATAACTTGTATCGACAATTAAAGCAGCATTTTGAATTTCACTGTTGCGGTATAGGTTATATCCCAGAAGCTGCCTTGGTTCGCCAAATCCTTCAACAATTCTCTGACTGCTTTCAAGGAAATAATGTTTGGCATGGTGCACCGGCTGTTCGGCAACAATGGCGATGTTCTCAAATCTGGCCGGATTAGCGGGTTCTTCAATCAGACCCCTTACGCTCCAGTTGTAATCCATTTGCGGATTTACCTCCAGCAGCGTTTGCCACCCGGTGCCTGCCAGATTGATCATATTTCCCTTGCCGTCAACGGCAGGGCCGATGTCGCATCCTGCCGGATGTCCTGTGGTGGTATTGCTTCTGAAACCAATCCACAGCTCTTCGGTTCCGTCCACAAAAACAGGTGTTTCGAGGAATATTTCATTCCACTGGTCGATGACGGGATTTTCCACAACCTGATCCACAACCAGTGTTTCGGGGGCGCCGATGTTTCCACCGGTCCATACCCTTATGGAATATTCACAGGCAGCTTCCGACGGAACAAAAAGTACCCGTGTCAGGAATTTGTTCTGATGAGCCTGAAGATCTTCCACTGCAAAACGTTGTGCAACGTCGAAATCAACCGGCCCTCCGGTACCGATGCTCACCCCGTCGAAGATGCTGTCCCAGTGCAGCCAGGTGCCGTTTTCTCCAATTACCGGCTCCGACCAGGTCAGGGTAACGTCGTTATTGTCTTTTTCATACGACAATCCAACCGGCGCTTCACAGGTGATCTCAGGCAGGGTAACCTCCTCGGTGTGATCTGCCGTCACGTTCAGCAACGAGAAAACCTGGGCGTAATCCGGATGCGTAACTGAATAGGCGAATTCTCCCGGTGCCGTAACAAACGTGGTGTAGCCGGCAACGGTGGTCTGGGTCTGCCCGTCGAACATTACCGTAGCGCCATCGATCAGGTCGCCGTTGCTGTTGGACACCACAAACTGAAGGTCGTAGAAATTGTTCAGCACAACATTCACCTCGAGCGGGTTCTCAGTTACTTCCATGTTTCCGCTCACCGTGGATAGTTCTTCCGCCGATACTTCATATGCATAGCTGCCGGGATAGAGCTGGAAATTTGCCATACCGCCGGTGGTTACATCCGTATACACCAGTGCGCCTTCGTAGTAAATGGAGATGGAGGCCCCCTCGATAAGGTTTCCTAAGTTATCCTCCACCACAAAGGTAACTGGCGTACCCTGTTGCATGGTAAACTCCTTCTCCATAATATTGGAGCTTCCCGTGTAGTAATTGGCCTGAACCCCTGCGGTATAGGTGCCGGGCACCAGGTTCTCAAACACATATTCTGTATCCATTAAGCCGGTTTCTGCTTCCTCGCCGTCCAGATACACGGTAAAGCCTTCGGCAGGCATGGCATTGTCGTCGATCACCCCAAGGGTAATGTCATCGATCAGCAAGGCAAAACCGGTATGGTTGTGCCGTATGGCCACATATTTTGCATCGGCCGGAATGGTATACGAAAATTTGGTCCAGTAGGTGAGTGCCGTTTCATTGGTGGTTAGGAAAATGAAATCGGAAAGCTGGTTGGTGGTGGTTGAATATCCCACCCTGAATGTTTCCAGCCCGTAGTTCTCGGTAATTGATTTTGCATAGAACGATAAGGTATAGTCAACGGTATGATCCTGCTCCTCGCTGATGAGCCAGTTGCTTGTGGCCCCCTGCTGCGAACCGAATGAAGCAAAGTACTGATTTCCTGAATGGGCCCCCCAGTACACTTCAGAAAGCGGCGGAGTGGTCAGGGTGCGGTTAAAGGTCATAAACGATGCGGGCTCACCGGCATGCGGGAACGTCACCCCGGCCGGAAATACCGTTGCTTTTCCATCCTGATCCACAACTGTCCACCTGTCGATATCTTCGGTCAGGAATGGCTCATATCCCTCTACGTCTTCGAAATAAGGAGAAAGGTTCCACATAAATTTTGCCTCTCCCACATCCTGTCCCGATGTAATCACTTTCAGGTCGTAGGGGTCAAGGATCTTTTCGATGAGTTCAACGGTCATTTCATAATAGTTATCAGGAATATCGAAATTAATACCTTCCTCGTAATAGGTTGTAAATCCCGATTTGCTGACCTCCAGGGAGTATATGCCCTTTAGAATTCCCTCCATGAGCAGGGTTCCGTCCGCACCAACGGTTCCCTGATAGATATTGTTGATGTTGCCGTTTTCGTTGGTAAACACCACCTGTGCGCCTTCTGATAAGCCAGGTACCCCGGTATTGGTATTCACGGATAAAAGCACATCCAGCCGCATATCCTTTTCGATGATGTTCGATTCGGCCATCGAAGAGGTAACGCCATTGCTGTATACGGCTTCAACACCGTAATGGTACAGTCCGTAGGGCAAAGCCGAATACCCCTCATCGGTATACGAAGTATCGGACACCGGAGAAGTATTGATTAGCTCCCAATCCTCGTCTTCAACATTTTTTCTGTAAACGTTATAATGCTCAAATCCTCTGTCAGCAACCGCTGCATGACCCTTAACGCTCTGCACACCTGCAGGATCTCCCGCATTCAGCGGGGGAACGGCTATGCGGGTAAGTTTTTCATCGATGGTCTCGATCATTTGTACAACGTAATGATCCTCCGGTACGATCTGACCGGTGGTAAGAATATCCGCCCGCATGAATATATTTCCGTACAAGGGTGGTGACGTTGCATTTTCGAGCGGATTGTAATTTCCCAGCCCGTTGCTCCACTGAGTCCGCGGTTGCCACTCCCAGGGTGCACCGATTCCGTCGTCGTAGGCTACCAGGCTATAATTGTCGTACCCGGCAATGCCGAAGAAGAATCCTTCAGGAGCAGATACCCCGTCGGGGATTTGATAGGTATTCCAGCCCAGGTCGTTTCTTACGTTCTCAAATTTAGCCAGTTCATTGTCCGGATCCGGAGCCCCATCGGCAGTAAGTCCGAGAATTTTAATGATCACCTCATTGGCCGGCGTATAATTGGAGTGGTTGTAGGTGTACCAGTGCACTGCATTGATGGTGGCGTCGTAATGCCAGGTGTTCCCGATAAAAATGGTCGGGGTTCCGGGGGTGATCAGCACACCGTTTACAGTGCCGTCGTCATTGCGCAACTCAACGGGATAGGGTTCTCCGGCGGCATACCAGGTAAGTAATGCATCCTGATCCACTTCCTCGGCATTCACCAGGTTGGGCGGCAGGGCAATCTCATTGATGGTGATGGGATCGAGCTCCGTGTTTTCGCCGGGCACGGTAATATCCTCAGCATACTGCTGGTAGCCTTCAAGACTGATTTCGAGGGTATAATCGGCAAGGCCAAATATTTCATCAAACACGAAATAGCCCTGGGCGTCGGTAGTGGTTTCGTAGTTTTCCATGCCGTACAGACTGACGGCTGCCCCTGCTGCCGGGCCTTGCGTATCGCTCGTAATCACCGACCCTGACAGTGAGATCACCGGGCTTTCAATCAGATAGGAATCTCCCAGATCCACTACCGCTCCATCGGCAAGATCGATATCCTCAATATTCACCGTGCTGTATCCGTATTTGCTTATTTTCACCGTGATTCCGTTACCAGCCAGGTAATAGGGTGCATCAAACTTACCCTGGCCATCGGTATAAAGAGTGGCTACGGCATCCGGAAAATCTGGGTGGTAAATTTCTACAAGGGCATCCTCAACCGGTGTGTTATCCGATTGGTAGCGGACGGTACCTTTGATTTGACCCAACCCGTTAGCCGTTTCGAAGAGCAGGGTGGTGTTGGGATAATTGTTGGTTTTGGAAATGTAGGTGAAATTATTGGGGTCGATTTGCATCCATCCCGATTCGTAAAAGCTCCTTTCAGGACCGTACTCCGGATCGGTGCGGGCAAACTCGGCATTTTCATCCGTTCCCGAACCCTGATAATAAAATACCATAACCACAAGGTTGCCACTGCCGGTATATAAAAACGGACTGGTTAAATCGATATTAAGGCGGCCAATGCCGGCTTCAATATCCAATGTTCCGTCGAACACCACTTCGAGCTCGGAGGCTGGAATCTGTTCCTCACTGAAATGTTCGAGATCCGTCTGTCCCATGTACACTTTTATCTTCCTTTGCGACAGCGGGTTCGGAAACTTTTTGTAATACGTCAACCGCGTGATGAGCCCGCCGGTTTCTATTTCATTGGTATAATACAGGCATTCGTGCAGGCTCTGCGACCGGTATTCTTCAAAATTCAGCGGATAGTATGAGGTGTATGGTGTTTCGGAATTTATGGGAAATTCGCCGATATCCCTGATCACTATGGTTGTTGAAATGCTTTCCACCGGCAGTGTTTCCGTAAAGTTGTTGGCGGGATTTTCATCCGCAGGCCATACAATCTTGCCATAAAGGTCGTAGGTATCGATATCGGGAATGATCACGTCAATGCCAACCTGTCCCGTTTCTCCGGCAGCGAGGTCGATACCGGAAACTTCTCCAAAGACCGTTTCGATTCCATCAACGAATGCGCAAATCTGCACCGTGTAATCCGCAGCTTCCGCATCGTAGACCCCTGTATTACCGATTTCCACCTGATATGAGTTGTTTTCATTCTGATACACCAGATCGGGACCCGTGATGTCCATGGCCATCAGGTCGTAATCTTCGCGAACCACGACCGATCCGAGCACATCGTCCACCACGCCGGGCCAGCACCATTCGCCGTTAAACTGAATGGCGATATAATACTCGTCGCCATCTATCAGGCCGTGATCGGTCAGGTTGTAGCTATATTCGACGTAACTTGCCGGGGGATCGATAATTTCGCCGATGATGGAAAAATCATTTACATCGGTACCCGTTGTAGACAAGCCGACGCGCCAGACCTGGTTGTCCTGGTTTACGGTCAGGCGTTTGATGAAAAACTTGAAGATGTCGCCATCCTGCCATATCATTTTGGGGGTGATCAGCCAGTCGTCGTAACTAATGCTTCCCGGGCTTCCGGCATAGGTATCGAGCCCGGCGGCAGCAATCCCGGTATGCGGAACGGTCTGACCGGTGGGCGCAGTATTTACATTGCGGTACCACCCTTCACCATCTCCGTTGTTATCTGTAACTTTCCACCCGAGAGGCGGGAACAATTCATTTTCAAATCCTTCGCGCAGCACGCCGAAGCGCAGTGCCCTGCCCGAAAGCGCAACGGTTTTGGTGCCGGGGATGCTCTCATCCATCAGGAAGGTAAGCAATCCTTCTTCCAATCCCGGCTCCGTGGGAAGGAATTCGATTTCGAAAGTTTCCTTCTGGCCGATAGGCAGGCTTACCGGAAACGTTGCATTGATAAGCGAGAAATTGCTGTTGGTGATCTCGGCCCCTGTAATTTCGAGCACACCGCCGCCTACATTCATAACCTCCACGGTTAACACTTTGGGAACAGATACTTCCACCTCTCCGAAATAAAGCGAATCCGGGCTGGTATGGGCTTCAGGCTCTGTGGGGATGTCGCCGCTGAACCAAAGCTTGGTGTTGGCGCGCATGGAAATAAGGTTGCCGGCAGGCAGGTTGTTCGGGTCGTAGGGATTCTGGTCGTTCCAGGCACCCAAACACACGCTCTCCGATGTTGTCGTGGCGAAAAATTTATCGGATGAACTGCTGTATCCCGGTTTTTTTTCAATCACGGTAATGATCAGGTTGTCCTGGTTGTTATAGAAAAACGGATCGATTTCCACCCATGAAAAATCATCCTCCTGAAGTACCACCCACGGGCCGTCGTACACCTTTGAAAAATCGTCCACGGGAACCGTTTCAGTAAGTTCCGTCAACTGGGTGTGCGAAAGCCAGATCTCAATTTCAAAATCCACCGAAGATGCATCGCCTCCGTACTGGTAGCCGATCCTGTTGATGGTTTTGTTTTGCATATTCAGCTCATCCTGAAAATAGAGCGTTTGTGTGAAGGAATAGCCATACCATGGATAAACAGGCGTATTGCTGCTCAGTTCGGTTCCTTCTCCGATCACCACCGGTTCAAGGAAAATGCCTTTCCCCGACACCTGCACCTCGCGGTCGCCGGCAATGCCTGCATCCATCAGGAATTCGACAATGCCGTTTTCATCAGCATTATCTATAGGCAAAAACTGGATATCAACAAAATGGGATTCATTCATTTCAATAACCAGCGGAAAGCTTTGATTCACTACCTGGAACAATTCATTGCTGGTTTCAAAACCTGTGATCTCCAGCGGCTCGGCGCCCGTGTTTTTAATTTTCACCGAAAGGATTTTCCCAATGCCCAGCTCCACTTCTCCAAAATCCAGCGCAGTGGGCGTAATTTCGCTGACGGCAGGCCCCGAAGGCAAATCATTAAACCACAATTTTGTATTGGCCCTGAACGACACCACGCTTCCGGCAGGCAGATTCATGGGATCATACGGGCTGCTGTCGTTCCAACTGCCGACACATAATGGCGAGGCGCCTTCAACAGGAGTGGCATAAAATACGTCGGATGGTGAAGTATATCCGGGTTTCTTTTCAATAACGGTAATGATCAGGTTATCTTCATTATTATAGAAAAACGGATCGATTTCCACCCAGGAAAAATTTTCTCCGGGATTGCAGATCCACATCCCGTCGTAAACCTTGGTAAAATCCGTCAGGGGGACACTCGCTGCCAGTTCGCTCAACGACGTATGCGCCAGCCAGATTTCGATTTCAAAATCCAGGTTGGCCGTCGATCCGGCATAGTGGTAGCCGATCCGCTCAATAACCTTTTCCTGGATGTCGATTTCAGGCTGCAGATACAGCGTTTGTGTAAATGAATAACCATAATAGGCATGCACCGGAATGTTGTAGGTTTGAACATCTTCCCCGATGACAATGGAGTCGTTGGGAATCCGGTTTACTTCCGTAAAGCTCCCCGCAGGGAGTTCAGTTGCCCGGCTTTCTGCCGAAAGAAAGCAGGTGGCAGCAAAAACAATGGCCAGACAGACCAGGAATTGCTTTTTGAGTTTGAGATAATGGTGTTTCATTTGTCGTTACGTTTTTGGTGAATAAAGTAAGCTGAAAGTAATTTTTCACTTTAAAATTCAAATGTATTTGCCCTGACATTTCCCATTCATATTTAACAGCCAAATCTAAATACAAAAAATTTCATTACCATCAGTGTCAACACGTAATTAGCCCTTATTATCAACTCAGTGTTGGCACGTATTTTTAATCTGAAGCACGATTAAGTGTTTTTTAATCCTTCCGATTATCTATTTTTGTTCAAAGTAGAACCAGCAGCAACCGAATCATAAATTAAGCCGCATGTTGAGCAATGAAAATCTTCGAAATTAAGGATATGCACCATACAGGCCGCACCAAACCAGAATTTCCGCGGAAATGGATCAGCTGGACGCTTGCAGTTTTGTTCAGCCTTAACGGCGTGGCAGGCCAGGGTTCCGAGTTGCTGCGAAAATCAGAAGATACCCGGGCCGATTCCGCCGTAAAATCGCACCGGACGATTTGCGACAGCTTGTTTAACGAAAGTTTCTCCAGGCTCTATACATATCCCGCACAATCCAGGGAACTCATCCTGAAGGTAATCGATTCGCTCCAATTGAACGACACCATTCAACTGGCACGCTACATGAACCTGGTTGGCGCCAGCTATCACATCCAGGCCAACTATGGACAGGCCGTCAATTTTTACCTGGAGGCCATTAACCTGGCAAAAGATCAAAACCAGCCCAAAAGGGTAGCCGACATTTTAAACAACCTCGGGGCTTCC
The DNA here is from genome assembly GCA_046542305.1 of Bacteroidales bacterium. Classification (GTDB taxonomy): domain Bacteria; phylum Bacteroidota; class Bacteroidia; order Bacteroidales; family 4484-276; genus JBKHBQ01. The sequence goes on along the minus strand of JBKHBQ010000081.1, from coordinate 2,366 downwards.
AATCTTAAAATGGGCAACCACAAGGATGCCATGGATTTCTTTTTAAAAGCCATTAACCAATACGCCGAAATCGGCGACCTCAAAAGTACGGCCAGTACATATAATAATATTGGCCTGCTGTACATGGACATCGACAATTATGACAAGGCCCGCGCAAATTTTCAGATTGCCCTTAAAAGATTTGCCGCCGAAAAGGATAGCATTGGCATAGCTGCCACCCTGAGCAATATCGGGATATTATATGCCGAAAAGAAAGCCTTCGACAGCGCCCTGCTTTTCCACGACAGCTCCATGGTGTATAATTACCTGAATCATAATAAGTACGGCCAGACCGTAGGCTTCCAGGGCATTGCAAATGTTTATAAATCCATGGGTGATTACGAACAGGCCATCGGCTACTACAACAAAACCAAACACATTGCAAAAGAGATCGATCAGTACTATACCATAGCCTATGCAAACCTGGGACTGGCTGAAGCCCTGATTGCACGGAAATTGTACCAGCCGGCCCTGCTGCATGCCGATTCTGCAATGGAAATCGCCACTTTTATGGGCCATATCAAATTAAAACAGGAGTCGCACGATATACTGGCAGACATTTTCGAAAAGCTTCAGCAACCCGGTGAAGCACTGCGCCACCTGCGGGCTTCCATTTCCTTACAGGATGATGTGCTCAACCAGTCGAAGCTGCACCAGATCTACAGCCTGGAAATCGAACAGCTCAGCCTGGCAAAAGAAGTGCAGCAGCTCGAAATTCAGCGCCAGGAACTTCTTTTAAGCAAGAAAAACAATATCATTGCCTTTATCCTGGTCATCTTTTCGCTGTTGCTCATCGGGCTGTACCTGCTCTATGTAAACTACAATCACCGCAGGAAAGCCAACCTGCAAAAGACCATCGTGGGTTTGAAAGAGAAAAAGGCCCGCGCCGCCACCGAAGCCGAGCTGCAGGAGCGCCGGAGGATCGGCCAGGACCTGCACGACGGCCTCGGACAGATGCTCTCGGTAGCCAGGTTAAACATCAGCATCCTGCAGCAAAAATCCGGGCTGTCGGATGAAAAAAAACATGAACTGCTGGAGGTGGCCATGCACAGCGTGGATGAAGCATTCCAGGAACTGCGGAATATCGCGCACAACCTGGCCCCCACCATGCTTACCACCAAAGGGTTTCTGGGCGCACTCAAAGATCTCACCAACCAGATCAACCAGAGCAACCACCTGAAAATGAAACTTGAAACCTACGGGCTGAATGGCAAAATGGATGATATTCTGGAGAATACCTTATACCGGGCCATCCAGGAACTTATCAGCAATGCCATCAAACATTCCGGGGCAAAGGAGTTTTTTGTGCAGGTGGTGAAAAGCGACCTCGAAATCAACCTCATGGTGGAGGACGACGGAATGGGATTTGATATCAACAACGCTTTGGTAAACCCCGGAAGCGGCCTGAACAACATCAGGTCGAGGGTGGAAAATATTAATGGGAATATCTTTATCGATTCTTTGCCCAACCGTGGGACGATTGTTTCGATTGTTATTCCCCTAAAAAAAAGCTATCATGCAAAAGAAACTCATTAACGTACTGGTTGTCGACGATCACCAACTGATCATCGAAGGGCTCAGATCCATCCTGCAGGACGAAGATTACGTGGCTTTTGCCGGTGGCGTGAATAATCTCGCAGATGCACTGGCCTTTCTGGAAAACCACGAAGTTCATGTGGCCCTCGTGGATATCAGCATGCCCGATCATTCAGGTGTCGAGGTCACCAAAATCATCAAAGAAAAGTACCCCGACGTGAAAGTGCTGGCACTGACCATGCATGAAGATATTTCGACCATTTCGGCCATGATCGATGCCGGAGCCTCAGGGTACCTGCTCAAGCGCACCAACATGAACGAAGTACTGGATGCCATCCGCGTAGCCGCCAGCAACCGCAAATACCTCGGCCTCGACGTGCAGGCCATCATGATGGAAGAATTCCACCTGCGCGAGCAAGGCTCCAACGGACAGGAGGATTCGCCTGCAAAATTAACCGGCCGCGAAAAAGAAATCCTCAACCTGGTGGCGCGTGAATACAGCAACGAAGAAATTGCCAAAAAACTGTTTATCAGCGAACGCACCGTAGAAACACACCGGCGCAACATCCTCATCAAAACCGATACGAAATCCATCATCGGACTCATTAAATACGCCATAAGACACGGCCTGATCACCAACGAAAACGAGGAATTCATGCACAAAAACGATATAAGGGATCACGCTACGGATTAATGCGGAAGCACACGAAGCGCTTTGACTGCGGGAGGAGAAAAAGATTTACGATTGAAGATTAGTGGTTTGAGATTTCAGATGTACTGAACAGGTGCAA
>JBKHBQ010000080.1:0-15095 GCA_046542305.1 Bacteroidales bacterium | reverse complement strand
TGAAGCCTTCACGGCCGGTCCACATCCAGAAATTCCACATGCCGCCTTACCACCTCGTGTGCTTTCACGGTACCCTTTCCGAAAGCATAATCCCTGAAATCGAGCGCCTGGGCGGCGGCCATCATTTCGATGCCGAGAATCCCGTAGGCGTTGTCGAGAATCTGGAAATTCTTGATGGCGGTATTCATACCCATCGACACAAAATCCTCCTGATCGGCTGCCGCCGGGATCGACTGAATTGATGCGGGCGCGCTGAGGATCCGCTGCTCTACGATCTGCATGTCGGCCGTATACTGGCTGAGCATCAATCCCGAAAACATGCCTGCGCCTTTGGTGAGGAATGCCGGCAGGCCAACGCTCAGAGCCGGATTGTTGAGCCGGTTCATGCGTCTTTCGCTGAGCACGCTCACCATGGTGATGGCAGCACCCGCCATATCCATGGGCAGCGAAACCGGTGAGCCCTGGAAATTGGCGCCCGAAAGCTGCAGGTTTTCATCGGGGAAGAAGATCGGATTGTCGCCCACGCCATTGAGTTCGATTTCCACCTGCGACCGTGCATACGCCAGAGCGTCGTGTGCCGCGCCGATAACCTGGGGTGTGGAACGCATCGAGTAAGCATCCTGCACCTTGCAATTGATCCGGCATTCGGCCAGGTCGCCGCCGGCCACCATATTGCGGATGGCTTTGGCGCTGCGCACCGCGCCCGCAAAACCACGCACTTCATGAATTTTGGTATTATATGGTTTCATGTTGGCTTTAAGTGCTTCAAGCGACATGGCCGCAGCAATTTCGGCCTGCTTCAGCCAGTTGTTGGCATCGTAAAGAAAAATGGCGCTCATGGCCGTGAGGACATTCGAGCCATTGATGGTTCCCAGTCCGTCGCGGGCTTGTAATCCCGGAACGGGAATGCCGGCTTTGTCGAGGGCTTCCTTTCCTGTAAGTAATTCTCCCTGGTAATAAGCCCTTCCCTCGCCCATCATCAGCAGGGCGATCTGCGACATCGGGGCCAGGTCGCCACAGGCGCCGACCGAACCTTTCTGGCACACCCACGGCGTAACGCCCTTATTCAGCATCTCCACCAGGGTCAGGGTGATCTCCGGGCGGATACCCGAATTCCCGTGTGCATGGACGTTGATCCGCCCGAGCATGGCGCCGCGAACATATTCCAGCGGCATCGGATCGCCGATTCCGGCAGCATGGTTATAGATCAGGTACTTCTGGAAATCTTTCACCTGATCGTCGTTGAGCACGACTTCAGAAAACTCTCCGATACCCGTATTCACGCCATACATGATCTCGTGCGCCTCGATTTTTTTCTCGAGCATGGCACGGCACTTTTTAATGCGCTCCAGTGCGCCGGGGTGCAATTCTACTTTTTCGTGATGACGCGCAACACGAACAACATCCTCGATGGTGAGGTTTGAACCGGTAACAACTAAGGTCATAACGCTTTACTTTTTTTTAATTGAAGTGGAATAGGATTTATGAACCATCAAAGGAACAAAATTTTCCTGTTGGACAATGGCGCAATTATCCCTGTGGCGAAATTTGGAAACGATATAAAAAGAAAAGGAGAAAAGTTTTTTGGAAAAGGAGGCAAAAGGAGGCAGACGCCGTGATGTGACTCATGATAAGCACAAAGCACAAAAAGCAAAATCCAAGACAAATTCTGCCATAGGCATCCCTATCGGGAAAAATCCAAATATAAATTCAAAACCTCTGGAAGTTTGCGGCTTTGCGGCTTTGCGAGAAATCACGAAAGAGCGATTAGGCGATATGCGACAAGTAGATAATGAAGCGAATTGTGGGGGTTGTGGTTGCCCGCCTCGCTGCGCACCGGCGAAGCGGGTTATGATGTTAATGGAGATTGTTTGAGACTGTTCAAAAAATGGTGTCAAAAGCAATTACGCGAAGCAAATTACAACAAATTACGCGAAGCAAATTACAACAAATTACGCAAAGCCAATTACAACAACTTACGCGAACCAATTTCAACCAATTACGCGAAGCAAATTACAACTAATTACCCTCAATGACAGCGAAGCAAATGACGCGCAGCACTAATACGCCCGCTCGTCCCGCTTTTCTACATAATTGATGAATGAACGGTTGACTACCTTATTTCCGCCGGGAGTCGGATAATTTCCGGTGAAATACCAATCGCCGGTATGATCGGGAATGGCGGTATGCAGGTCTTCGATGGTTTGATAGATGATCTCCACCCTGGCATGTGTTCCCTTTGGCGTAACGATCTCCGCGATCTTTTCGGAAATCTGCTGTGCGGTAAGCGGCCGGTAGATATCCTTCACATGGTTAACGATCTCCTCCTTGGGAAGGTGCTCCTGGGCCTTGCATCTTTTGTACACATCATTGATGATGCTTTCCTGCTTCTTGTCGTACAACAGTTCGATAGCGGCGCGGAAAGCCACGAAATCAGCCAGTTTGGCCATATCGATGCCATAGCAGTCGGGGTAGCGTATTTGTGGCGCCGAAGAGGCGATCACGATCTTTTTCGGTTCCAGCCGGTCGAGGATACGGATGATGCTTTGCCTGAGCGTGGTTCCGCGGACGATGGAATCGTCGATCACCACCAGGTTGTCGCGGCCTTCGTGTACTACGCCGTAGGTGATGTCGTACACGTGCCCCACCAGATCATCGCGACCGGTATCCTTGGTGATGAAAGTTCGCAGTTTCACGTCTTTCACCGCAATATCCTCCACCCGTGGCGAAAACGAAAGAATTTTCTGCAGTTGTTCGGAGGTGGCGTCATTTCCGAGTTCAATGATGCGGTCCGTTTTCACCTGGTTGCAAAACACATTCACCTCCTCGATCAGTCCCTTAAAAGCCACGGCGGCGGTATTGGGAATGTAGGAGAACACGGTGTTGTCGAGGTCGTGCCTGATGGATTGCAGGATTGCCGGTGCCAGGGATTTTCCAAGCCGTTTTCTTTCCCTGTAAATATCTTTGTCGGTGCCGCGCGAGAAATAAATACGCTCGAATGAACAGGATTTGTGTTCTGCAGGTTCGGTGAAAGGAAGCTCCTCGATGCGGCCGTCTTTCTTGATGATCAGCACGTGCCCCGGTTTCAATTCCCTGACCTCTTCAGCTTTTACATTGAAGGTGGTTTGAATAACCGGCCTTTCGGAAGCCGCCACCGCTACCTCATCGTCATGATAATAAAATGCCGGCCTGATACCCGAAGGATCACGCATTACAAAAGCATCACCATGACCGAGCATGCCGGAAATCACATAACCGCCATCCCAGTTTTTGGCCGAACGGGTAAGCACCTTACTGATATCCAGGTCAGCGGCTATTTTCTCAGAAATCTCCCGTTTTACCAGGCCCAGCTTTTTATATTTCTGATAGTGAATTTCATTTTCCTCATCAAGGAAATGGCCGATCTTTTCGAGAATGGTGATGGTATCAGTGGTTTCAACGGGGTATTGTCCCAGATCGACAAGGTGGCCGAAGAGTTCATCCACATTGGTCAGGTTGAAATTACCGGCCAGCACCAGGTTTTTTGTAATCCAGTTGCTTTCGCGCATTACCGGATGAAGGTTTTCCACATTATGCCCGCCGAAGGTGCCGTAGCGAAGATGCGCCAGGAAGAGTTCACCTGTAAATTCCAGGTGGCTTTTCAGCCAGTTGACATCCTGCAGGCGATCGGGATTTTCTTTTCTCAGCCTGTGAAAGGGCGCATAAATATGCTCGAAGGTATCGATAATGGGCGTGCTGGTATTCGACCTGAACCTGTTGATGTACTTCACCCCCGGTTCCACATTCAGTTTTACATTGGCGATGCCGGCGCCGTCCTGCCCGCGGTTATGCTGCTTTTGCATCATCAGATGCATTTTATTCAGCGCGAAAATGCTGGTGCCGTATTCGGCAAGATAGTATTCAAGAGGTTTCAAAAGCCGCAGCATGGCTATGCCGCATTCGTGCTTAATGAGTTCGCTCATTTTTAGTCCCTTCGAAATCTTTTTTGATAAAGAAAGTGCAAAAGTAATAAAGCATCATGAAATCTTTTGGGAAAGTATTATTTCTGCTTTAAGAAAGATTAGCTTTTTACTTTGTCAGCCCTTGCCATTACAGCATATCTTTGCACGAAAAATTTTTAGTATGAAAAGAATTGTAATATTCGCTGGTTTGTTTGTTTTCGCGTTTCAGGCCATTGCTCAATATACCACGCCAGGAACAGGTATTAACTGGAGCCTTACCGACCTGGTGGAGAATTCCGGTGGTGTGGTCACCACGGAGGGCTCAGGCATTTTTACCATACACAACGAGCTTGTTGTTTCGGCTTCCGATACCATTGCGATAACGGATGCTGCTGAAATTAAGGTGGCAGATGCCGTGCTGATCACCTTCACGGGAACCCTGCTGGCGAATCCGCCTGATGATGAGATTGTATTTTTCAAGGCAAAGGATAATTATTACGAAGGTTTGAGGTTTGAAGACCAGAATTCATCCTACCTCAGGAATGTCTATTTTAAAAAAGCCGGCGGGATTCAACTGGTGAATGCCGACATTACTTTTGAAAACTGTGATTTTACGGAATTCGATCAGGAAAACAGCACCGGAACCATTGATCTGTTTCAGAGCGATCCGCTAATCAGCAACTGCAATTTCGATTACAATGCAGGCCCTGCGGTGATGTCCGGGGCCAATGCATCCTCGTCTCCCCAAATCATCAATTGCACGATCAGCTACAATGTTCAGTCGAATTCCAACACACCACAAATAAACCTGGGCACATCAGGCACCGACAGCACCAGGATTATCGGGAATGTGATTACCGGCGACACGGAAAAGATTAAGGCCGGGGGCATTGCAATCACCACTATGGCGGGCGGGTCGATCAAGGCAAGGATCGAAGGAAATGTAATCCGAGACAATCGCTACGGCATCACCGCCTACGGTTCCAACATCGGATCGGTAATCAGAAACAACGAAATCGCGGATAACAATACCCAGAATATTCCCATGCAGGGCGGAAGCGGCATTAATTTCTACGGCAACGAAACTAACCATTCCGTTGTTACCGGTAACGTAATCACAGGAAACCTGTGGGGAATTACCATAGAAGTTGCTGCAAAACCAAACCTAGGTAAACTGGAGGGAGCCGACTACAACCCAGGTATGAACCAGTTGTATAATAATTCCAACAACGGCGAAATCTACAATCTGTACAACAATACCGCCGGCGAGATATGGGCGCAGAACAACTATTGGGGCACCCTGGATCCAGATACGGTGGAAATGCACATATTTCACCAGCCGGATGACCCTGAACTGGGTCCGGTAAATTTTCTTCCGCTCTACAATCCCCCTGTGAATATCCGGGAGCTTTCCTTCACCAACAAGCAAATGGTAAAGCAGATCTTTCCAAATCCTGCATTCGATCACGTCAACCTTGTCTTTAATGAGCACAGCAAAATGAATAATCCGCTTGTGGTGGAATTATATAACCTATCCGGTGAATTTCTGAAAAGGTTGCACGCTCATCCATTATCTTGCAACAGGATAGATATGCCAGCAGATATTAGACCTGGTGTTTATGTTTTAAGATTTCACTATAAAGGAATACATGAAAATCATAAAATCATCCTACAATAGGCAATACGCCTGCTTCATATTTATAGCAAAAAGATTTATTTCTTCATTTTGCAAAATGACACAATTTCCGCAAATGTTCCATGCCAGAATTAGCAACTCATTTTACCATTAACATTCTAATAATAACGTGGGTATTGGCATTAATCCTGCAAATGCACATATTTCCGGCAATAACATAATAATAATGCTATATATGTTAAATTTTGTTAAAGGAGGAGTCTTTAACACACCTGGAATGCTGATAAAACCTAATACTTCGTATATTTGATCTTGATTGGTCTTACTTTACATGCATTGATTTAATCAGGAGGTAATTTAATTTTCCGGAACGAAAAATGGAAATCATTTATAGTTTCTTTCACTTTGCTCGTTGCCGAGTAGGCAACCAATCCATCCATGCAAATTCAAATTCATTGAACATAAAATAATTAACAGGAATAATTAACAAAAAATCATTACAATGAAACAAGTTTACAAGTTAATCATGATCTTGCTGATGTTTCTTGGTGTGGCCGCAAACAGCTACACATACGCACAATTAAGTGCAGGGGCAGATGCAGCGATATGTGCTTCGGAACCATCCTATACAGTTAGTGATGCTTCGGACGGGGGTTATGCCACCATCACATGGACAACCAGCGGGGATGGATCTTTTGATGACGATTCGATCGAAAATCCAACCTATACCCCCGGTACAAATGATTGGAGTACCGGTACGGTAACCCTGACAATTACTGCAGTTAATCAATCTCCAACACCTCCTACTTTTTCGGAAGAAATGTTGCTGACGCTTAATCCAATACCGGAGCTTACTGATCTCACGCTCGATTACTCAACAAATGAGGTCAACTGGAGCGATGTGGGAGGAAATCTTTCCGACGGTTATGAATTATGGATTGATGCTGATGAGACATATTACTACCTGGATGTGGACGCGTTTACCTCCGTCCCGGACCTTGCATCATCTGTGTACAATCCATTCTACCTGAACATAACAAATCTGCCGACCGATTTCTACACCTATTGGGATAATAAGGGTGTAAATGCCGGAGCTACGGCAGGCACATGGCAGGCACACATGTATCAGATCATAACAGGCAATGAACCAATGTTCTACCTATATTACGACGGAAGTGACTACGTGCTTTACGACGGACTGCAAAAAGATTTCCTCAGCACCGATGCAACACTCCGCATCAACGGCGATTACCCGGACGGAGATTATACTTTTGACGGTACTATCGAAGATATTAACGGATGCAATGGCTATGTAAGTATTGATATGTCTTTCCACTCCGCTCCGGTTGCCTTTGCCGGCGAGGATGCGTCGATTTGTTATGACGCTTCATACTACATCCAGGATGCTTCAGCAGAAAATTACCTTTCGGTTACCTGGACCGGGGGAAGCGGCAGCTTTGCCGGAGCCCAGACCTTAGCACCCACTTACTATCCCGATCCATCGGAAATCGGTACAACGGTAACTTTGACATTTACGGCAGAGCCTGAGTCGCCATGTGATGTTGCAGCCAGCGATGAACTGGATCTGACCATTTATCCTCAGCTCACCATCAACAACATCACCCTCGACTATTCCACTGACGGGAACACATGGAATGCTGTGGGTGGTAATGTGGATGACGGATATGAATTGTGCCTCGATCCGGAAAATACTTTTTATTATCTTGACGTGAATACACTTTCGGCTAATACGAACCTGGCCGAATCGGTATATAATGCGTTTTACCTTGATACTCAAAACTTACCTGGCGATTTTTATAGTTACTGGGATGCAAAAGGTGTTAATGTCAGTGCGTCAGTCGGAACATGGGAGGAACATATGTACCAGATCATCACCGGCTACGAACCCATGCTGTACCTTTATTATGACGGCAGCGATTACTCGCTCTTTGACGGACTGCAAAAAGATTTCGGTGGTTCGGACGAAACCCTGCGGGTAAGTGGTGACTATCCTTCAGGAACCTACACATTTGAGGGATCCATTGAAGACGAAAACGGATGTTCAAGCGAATTCGGTTTTGACATGACCTTCCAGCAGGTACCTGTGGCTGATGCCGGTGAAGATGATACCGTTTGTTCCGACACCTATTTTCTGGATGGCAGCGGTTCAAGCGATTACGAGGATGTACTATGGACCATCGTATCCGGAGACGGAAACGGGTATTTTGGCCAACAGGGTAATCTGACCTCCACTGCGCTTAATCCTTCATTCACAGGAACCAGGGGAACATCGTACACGCTCAGGATTACCGCTAATCCTCTTTGCGCAGCCTATCAGGCAGCTACTGATGATGTTACCATTTTCCTCCAGGAGGCTCCTTCAGCCTATGCAGGTGCAGATGCCACCACTTGTGAGGATACACCGTATGAAATAACTGATGCCACCGCATCTGATTACAGTTCTGTGCTGTGGACCGGTGGAAACGGATCATTCGACGACGCTACCAGCGAGAACCCGACCTACACTCCGGTTGATGCCGATGCAGTGGCAGGATCTGTTACCTTAACCCTCACTGCGGCGCCCATCAGCCCGTGTACGGTTGATGCTTCTGACGAAATGACACTTGCAGTAGGCACTGCTCCGGATGTAAACGCAGGTCCCGACAAAAATATATGTAACATAGGCGCTTTCGTGAACGGCACAGCCGACAATCACGACGGAACCCTTTGGGTGTCGTACACAGGCGGTACGTTCAACGACCCGACAGCGCTCAACACCTATTATAATACGAGCTTACAGGACCGCATTAACGGCACCATTGAACTTACGCTTGTTGCCGCAGCTCAAAATCCGTGTGTTTTGCCTAAATGGGATGATATCATCCTGACCATTACGCAGGATTCACCGCTAGTATTTGCAGGTGATGATGATACAGCCTGCGAAACTGACAGCTACCTGCTTGCCGATGCAACAGCCACCAACTACGATGCACTGGTATGGGTAACCGAAGGCGACGGAACATTCGACGACGAAAACCTGCTGAATGCCACCTATACTTTCGGCACCAATGATATCAGCACCGGTTATGCCATCCTGAAACTGGTTGCCGATCCCATCAGCCCCTGTACAATACTCATCGAAGATCAGATGACACTTTACGTACAGGAAGAACCGGAAGCATACGCAGGTGTGGATGCCACGATCTGTGAAAATCAAACCTATCAGCTTACCACAGCCACAGCATATAATTATGATTATGTGGAATGGATCACCTATGCCGGTACGGGTTCATTCAGCAATGTTAACGCATTGCATCCTGTTTATACCCCAGGAATGGGAGATATCATTGCAGGCAGTGTAGAACTGTGCATGGCAGCAGCACCCATTGATCCCTGCACCACAGGAGATACAGACTGCATGATCCTGACCATTCAATACCTGCCCATTGCCAATGCAGGTGTAGATGCTACGATTTGTGAATACGAAAGCTACACCATTTCCGATGCTACGGCACAATATTATAACTCTGTAACCTGGACTTCGGGAGGCGATGGTTCCTTCAGCGGCGATCCGATGAACCCGACCTATACACCAGGAAGTACCGATAAGACAAACGGAGCCGTGGAAATTTGCCTGGAAGCCTTCCCGATTTCACCTTGTGTACTTTCGGATACCGACTGCATTACGCTTACCATCAGCCAGGAACCTGCAGTGATTTTTGCAGCCGAAGGAGTTCAGTTTTATGAAGGCGAAACACTGGAATACTGCTACAACGAAACCATCACCATCACACTTGATGAAGTGGTTAAAGGTGTGGCTCCGTTCGATGTTGCCTGGGAAGTAGATGGCACGCCGGCAAGCGCCACCAATGTAAATGTAGGCGATCAGTTGTTCAGCAGCACCATGGCGCCGGACACCTATTCGGTATTTATTACCGACATCACCGATGCCAACGGATGTTCGGTTCAGGATGTATCACCTTATAACGTGACGGTGATCGTTCATCCGGAACCTGCAGTATTGTTTGCATTCAATGGCACACAGGCGTATCAGGGATCGGATTTCACCTTCTGTGAAGACCAAACGGTAACCGTTACCCTGGATGAAATCGTTTCGGGTACCGAACCGTTCGATATCGAGTGGACTGTAAATGGGACCCCCGACAGCCAGACCGGCATAACCCTGAACGACGAGTTGTTCAGCTCAACACTTAGCCCGGGCACATACACTGTTCAGATTACAAATATTACAGATGCAAACGGCTGCTCGATCAGCGATCCGTCGATCTATACTGCAACAGTTAATATTCAGGCATTGCCAATCCCCTATGCCGGTGAAAATGCAGAGATTTGTGAATACGAATCCTACACCATCAGCGATGCAACAGCAGAGAATTATTCATCGATATCATGGTTTACCACCCTTGGCGACGGTTCCTTTGATAATTCTGCCCAGGTGAATCCCACCTACACACCGGGCACCTCCGACATACTGGCCGGAAGTGTTGAACTTTGCATGATGCTGGCCCCGATTGATCCATGTACTGCGGGTGATTCGGATTGCATGACCCTTACCATCAACCGTGAACCTGCCGTGCTGTTTGCCTTCAATGATGTTCAGGCCTATACCGGATCGGAATTCGAATATTGCTACGATGAAACCGTGACCGTTACCCTGGATGAGGTAATTCTGGGTGTAGCTCCGTTTGAAATTGAATGGACCGTAAACGGAACACCAGCAAGCGCCACCGGTGTGAACGTTGGTGACGAACTGTTCAGCAGTACGCTTGCACCTGACACCTATGATGTACAGATCACCGGCATCACCGATTCCAAAGGTTGCTCGGTACAGGATGCATCAATCTATAATGCACAGGTTGTTGTACATCCCGAGCCGTTCATCGTATTTGCCTTTAACGACGTTCAGGTTGCTCCTGGATTTACGGAAGAATATTGCTACGACGAAGCCGTCGTAGTTACGCTCGATGAAATCTGGACCGGTGACGCTCCATTCGAAGTTTGCTACTCCATCACCAAGGACGGCAATCCTTTCGAAACCGACTGCGTAACCGTGACCAACATCGGCGATGAATTGTACAACAGTATCCTCGATCCGGGTGTGTACGAAGTAACCGTTACTTCGCTCACCGATGCCAATGGCTGTGTTGCCACACAGGCTACCCTGGATCTTTACACTGCCACCGTTACCATCAATCCTGAGCCTTTCATCGTATTTGCCTTCAACGGCGTTCAGGTTGCTCCGGGATTCACCGAAGAATATTGCTACGACGAAGCCGTGGTGGTTACCCTCGACGAAATCTGGACCGGTGACGCTCCGTTCGAAGTGTGCTACTCCATCACCAAGGACGGCAATCCTTTCGAAACCGACTGCGTAACCGTGACCAACATCGGCGATGAATTGTACAACAGTATCCTCGATCCGGGTGTGTACGAAGTAACCGTTACTTCGCTCACCGATGCCAATGGCTGTGTTGCCACACAGGCTACCCTGGATCTTTACACTGCCACCGTTACCATCAATCCTGAGCCTTTCATCGTATTTGCCTTCAACGGCGTTCAGGTTGCTCCGGGATTCACCGAAGAATATTGCTACGACGAAGCCGTGGTGGTTACCCTCGACGAAATCTGGACCGGTGACTCGCCATTCGAAGTGTGCTATTCCATCACCAAAGACGGCGATCCTTTCGAAACCGACTGCGTAACCGTGACCAACATCGGCGATGAGCTCTACAACAGTATCCTTGACGCTGGTGAATACGAAGTTTCCGTTACATCGCTCACCGACGCCAACGGATGTATTGCCACACAGGCTACGCTGGATCTTTACACGGCCAGCGTTACCATCAATCCTGAGCCGGCTGTATTGTTCGCCTTCAATGGCGTTCAGGCTTACGAAGGATCTTCGTTCTTGTTCTGTGAAACAGAAACCGTAACTGTTACACTTGATGAAATCGTATCAGGTACAGCGCCTTTCGATGTTGAATGGACAGTTAACGGAACACCTGGCAGTGCAAGTAATGTTGTCTCAGGAGGTGAGTTGTTCAGCAACACATTAACACCCGATACTTATGTTGTACAGATCACGTCCATTATCGACGCCAACGGATGCGCTACGGATGATGTATCGGTATATAATGCCACTGTGGAAATCCAGGCTCTGCCTTCGGTGGATATTACTCCTGACGAAGCAACCATTTGCTTCGGCGAAACATTCGATTTCAACGGTCTGGTTGATGCCGGCAACTACAACGCCATCATCTGGTTTACCGTAGACGGCAATGGCACCTTCTCCAACGAATTTGTCGAGGAACCGATCTATTACCCCAACCCAACCACAGATTATCCCCAGGGATGTATCGAAATTGGTGTAACTGTGGCCCCGGTCAATCCTTGTACAATTCAGGATGAAGATTTCATGACCTTGTGCTTCCAGGCTCCACCAACTGTTGATGCTGGTGTAGCCGCCACGATTTGTGAAGGCGACACCTTCACATTGGACGATGCTACTGCAGAGGATTATACTTCGCTTAGCTGGGCAGGCGGCGACGGTACATTCGACGATGCTACTGCACTGAACCCGACGTATACACCCGGTCCGACTGATATCAGCAACGGATTTGCTGAGCTTTGCCTCACGGCAGCACCCATTGATCCGTGCAGCACAAGCGCTCAGGATTGCATGATCCTCACCATTAATCCGGCGCCGGCGGTACTATTCGCTTTCAATGGAGTTCAGGCTTACGAAGGTTCGGAGTTCGACTACTGCTTCGACCAGACCATCACTGTTACGCTCGATCAGGTACTGATCGGCGCACAGCCCTTCGACATTGCATGGGAAGTTAACGGAACACCCGATAACGCCACCGGTGTAAACCAGGGTGATGAACTGTTCAGCAATACGCTGGCACCGGGAACATATACGGTTCAGATCACTTCGATCGTGGATGCAAACGGTTGCTCACCGCTCGATGTGTCGATCTACAATGCTATCGTGAATGTAATTCCTGCACCTGTTGCGGATGCCGGCGTGGACGTTACCATCTGCGAGACGGATACCTACACATTAGCAGATGCCAACCCGGAAAATTACAGCACCTTGCTGTGGTCGACTGCGGGTGATGGTACTTTCGATGATCCTACCAACGCGAACCCGACCTATACACTTGGCGAAGACGATATCTTCAACGAAAGCGTAACGCTATGCCAGCTTGTACAGCCCATCGGTCCTTGTACTATGACCGATGAAGACTGTATGACCATTACCATTCAGCTCGCACCCGTTGCCTTTGCCGGCGATGATGCCACCATTTGCGAGGATGTAAGCTTTGAAGTACTTGGCGGCGTGGTGAATGCCTGCGGATTCTATTGGACAACTTCCGGTGACGGTACCTTCGACGATCCGGATGCACTGCTGACCGACTATAATCCCGGAACAAACGATATGTTGGAGGGACAGGTTGAGCTCTGCCTCACGGCAGAAGCCTGCGATCCGTGTTCGGTTGCCGACGTAGATTGCATGACTTTGTTCATTTCGCAGAATCCGACCGTGGAAATTACTTCACCGCTCAATGGTGCTGTACTTTACAATGATCCTGCAACCATTGCCGGCATTGCTGCCGATGTTGACGGCAACCTCGACTATGTTGAGGTTCGCGTTAACGGCGGATCGTGGATGACGGCTACAGGTGCTGCCAACTGGAGCATTGATGTAGCGCTCGAACCCTGCTTCAACAACATCGAAGCCCGCGCCGTGGATACTTACGGATGTATGTCGGAAATCGATATGATCGTCGTTGAACTGAGGGCACAGGATATTCCGCTCATCCCCACCTGGTCGTATATTTCTTCATACCTCGATCCGATCAATCCGGATATCCAAGTGATCATCGACAATGATGTTACTCCTGCCGGAAATACCGTGATTATCCTCAACGAAAGAGGTAAATTCTACTGGCCGGATAACGGCAACACGCTGAATACCTGGAATTCGTACGACGGCTATAAGATCAAGGTGAACACCACAGGTGAACTGAGAATGCGCGGCGAACCCGTTGCCGATCAGACACTCGAACTTACGGCAGGATTCCATATCATGCCTGTTCTTACAAACCAGCTTACACCGATCAACGACGTCTTCGCCGATCCGTTGAACGACATCCTGCTGATCTTCGAAATTCAGACCAACAGAGTATACTGGCCCGATGGCGGACTGTTCACCCTGAGTGACCTTACCCCAGGATATGGCTACCTGGTGAACCTGATCAACCCGGTCACGGCAACATTCCCGCCAATTGGCCCTTGCGCACTGAAGGATAATGTTTCCTATGAAACAGTTCAGAACAACGGCCCGTGGGCACTTACCCGCACTGCCAACGTACACCTGATGTCAATTGATCAGGCTGCAATTGCCGAGCTGGAAGATGTTGATTTCATCGGCGCGTTCGACAGCGAAGGAAACTGTGTGGGTTACGCACAGATTACCGGCGGCGAAAACATCCTGCTGACGGTATATGGCGATGAAAACACAACAGCCGTGAAGGATGGTGCCATTGAAGGTGAACCGATCAGCTTTGTTGGCTACAGCGACAGATCGGGCGAAGAACAAACGCTGACAGCTACCTTCGACCTGACAATGACAAACGGGAACTACGCTCAGAACGGCCTGTCGAAGATCAACAGCTTCATGGAAACGACCACAGGAATAAACAATACAGAGGTGGCTGAAATGGTTCAGATCTTCCCAAACCCGGCCAGCGACAATGTAACGATTTCCTATCCGCTCAATGAAGCATTCGGAAATACCGTGAAGCTTACCTTCGTGAGTGCTGCAGGCGGCGCAGTGAAAGAAATTGAACTGAATGCCAAGCAGACACAGGTTGACGTAAGCGAACTGCAGCCCGGTGTTTACATCATGAAATTTGAAAACAACGGAAACGTTGTGATCAAGCGCCTGGTGATCAGATAAACCACCGGGTCTCAATATTGAAATCCCCCGTACCGGTTGGTGCGGGGGATTTTTTTTGTAAAAAAAATGATTGCCTGTGGCAGTGGAAAGAAAAAGGGTCTTGTTTTCGTGAAAATTCGTGCTTTTATGTTCAATAAAAAAAAAGCCACGAAGGCGCGAAGGCATAAAAAATTCACAAATTTCAATAATTATTACCCATTAAAACCATTGGTAAGAGTTTTACCAGAAAACCCTTTTTATAAAAAACCGGTATAGGCAGTTTGAAGAAGCGCATCATCAGGAAGAAAATATAAGGGGCAAAAGTCCTTGTGGCAATTCATTGGTGTTCCAATGGCAAAAAACCCGTGAACGCAAAATGCCCATCAGGAGGAACGGCTGCTTTCAAACTCAGGAAATTTGATATTTCTTCGATCTGAAAAGAGCGGGCAAACAAAAGGCTGTGGGAAATTATTCTACAGGCCGACAAGCGTAGAGTTTCTAGTAGCTCGAATCATCCAGCACGGTTTTTCCGCGATACGTCCAGTAAATAATG
>JBKHBQ010000079.1:0-15096 GCA_046542305.1 Bacteroidales bacterium | reverse complement strand
TGTTACTTTATCGTCGTCCCAGCCAACGATTGCAATGGCGTGGTTTGGCTCGAGGCTGCTGCTCGGCGGCTGATAATGGATGCTGTTTGATATAAACTGTCCGTCGTAGCACATGCAGGTACCCATCACGCCGTACTCCATGATCTGAGTTTTGACGAGGTCGATGTTTTCGAGGTTTTCGCCCACGGTATACCATTCGATATGCTTCGGATAATAGTAATGATAAGAATCCTGACGCCTTGCGGGAGGTGAGTTGTACGACTGTCCGTCGATATTACGCACGGCGCCTTCGCCCCTCGACAGGTATGCTGAAGTTACCCTGTAGTCTCCGCCTTCATGCGGTGTAAGGCCGTTGCCTGTGGGTGGTGTCAGGTCTTCGTTGAAGTGGGTGTTGAATCCGTTCCACCAGTCGAGGTGATATTCAGCGAGGTTGGGTTCGCCAACTTCGCCGGCGGCAGCCCAGTTGCCGGTCATTAGCAGGTTGCCTTCCATGGCACCCATGGCGCCGAAGGTCCAGCAGGTTCCGCCTTGCTGGTTTTTTACGGAGGTAACGTAGTTTTCGCCGTTGAAATCGCGCAGGTCGAAAGAGGAGGGCAGGGTAAGTTGTCCTTCCACGGTCAGCGCTTTCACACAAAAGTTTCCGGTGTTCTGATGCCCTGACGGATCATCATAATAATAAAAATCCAACCATCCGCGACCGTCGTTGTAATAGCTTTCTTCAGGATTGGCAGTCGACTCCACGAGCGTACGGTAATCGGCGCCAAGCAATACCGGTACTTCCGAGGTACGGTCGTAAGGGTGGCCTCCATCCGACAGATAGAGGTACACGTAAAAATCTTCCCCCACAGTGAGGTTTACAGGCGTGGTCAGGTCGATGGTGTGCATGCCGGAATAGTCGATGGTTCCGCTTACCGCAGATAATTCGTTCTGCAGGTTGGTGCCATCGTAATCATCATAAATCTTTACGGTGTAATCCACACCATGTACGGCGGTGAAGAAATTTACCGCTTTCAGGATTTCGTTATCTTCAGCCGTAAATGCGTTGAAAACTTCCGTAATATCTTCTTTGGTGTCGCGCCAGCCGTGATAATCGTGGTAATAGGTGTTGTCGTACTGGAGCGGTTCCACATCCTGGAAGGAGATGGCACCCATTTCCGGTTCGCGGCAGGCATGTTTGTCATAATAGGAGATCCAGAAATAGCCGTCGTAACCCCAGCCGGTGCCCCAGGAGTTTTTTACGAGCCAGGCGCCGGGCTGGGGAGCCTGGGTCACCTTATTGTCGTCCCAGCCGATAATGGCCACGGCATGGTTCGGGAGGTCAGTGCTCGACGGCGGCTGATAATGGATATAGTTGCTGATGTAGTTGTTGCTGGAACACAGGCAGGTTGCCAGTACGCCGTAATCCATGATCTTTTCCTTGATTATGTCGATGCCGTTGAGATCTTCATCCATGGTAAACCATTCCACATGACGCGGGTAATAAAAATGGTAGCTTTCGTCCCACCGCGCCGGAGGCGAACTGTATGACTGGCCGTCGATATCCCGCACGGCTCCCTCATTGCGTGAGAGATAAGCCGTTGTTACCCGGTAGTCACCGCCCATATGCACCTCCAGTCCGCTGCCTGAAGGCGGGTCGAGGTCGTCGTTGTTATGTTGGTTGAAACCATTCCACCAGTCGAGGTGGTATTCGGCCAGGTTGGGTTCGCCAACTTCGCCGGCCGCTGCCCAGACACCCGTCATCAACAGGTTGCTTTCCATGGCAGCCATGGCTCCGTGGGTCCAGCAGGTGCCCCCTTGCTGGCTTTTGACTGAAGTTACGTAGTTCTCGCCGTTGTAATCCCTCAGATCGAAGCTTGCCGGCGGTTGAGCCATTGCCGCAATGGCAATGATTAACACGAGTGTAGAGAGAAATAATTTTTTCATTTGTGGATTTTTTTTTGATAATTATTGAATGGTGATTTTTTCTGAAAAATGTGTGCTTGTTCCTGTAATCAATATTAAATAAGATCCTGATGGAAAGCCGTTGATATCTATGTTTGTTCTGTGGGTCCGGGTAAGTTGTTTATTGAAAACTGCAAGTCCCTGCATATTGAAGATGCGAACGAAATCTCCCTTTGAAACACCCTCAATATATAGCCGGTCGGTAGCCGGGTTGGGGTAGACGCAGATCTGCGGGGCTGTGTTTTCGTCTGTGGATGAGGTTTCGTATTTCAATGATGTTATTTTTGACAGTGCATCCGGTACAAATATATTTCCTTTTATCAGCCCGGCATCGAATTCTGCAATAAGTTTCTGGCTGTGCATTTTCTTCGGATCTTCGAGGTAGAAATGCAGCGGCTCGCTCCCGGCTGCGCCATCCTTCTGGTCGCTGAAAGCATCATCGCCAAAAACTGTTAATACCTTTTCGTGCGGAATCATGGCACCGTAAAGCTGTCCGTCAGCGCCACGGGCAGTAATATAACTTTCCTGTGCAGGATCAAGTTCCGAAATCGCCTGCTCATCCACCGCGATTACATGCGTAACGGGTGTGGGAGCAGGATTATAAACTTCCGGAGGCATATTAGGTTGTAAATCAGTTGCTGATTTGTACTTGTTGCATTCGGTAAAGCTAACCTGAATCTGCGAAAGGGCATTTACAAAATAGGCCCTGCCCGGCAGGAGGTACTGCAGTGTGTTAATGTTCATCGATGGCCAGTAAACACCGGTTGCGGCTACATCCTTCACCACAGTGATCTGCCCGGATACTGCACCGAAAACGTCTGTTACAAGCACAGGACAGGTTGTCATCACCGGAATAAGATTCCAGCCCGGATCAAGGGTCAGTTCATCACTGCCGGAGTTCCACCCCTGCAATTCAAGTTCAGCCGCCTTTTCCAGCTTGATCTTATACCCTCTGGAATAATCCCAACTGCCGAGGGTATTGATATTCATGGCCGGATACATCATTCCGTTCATATCCTGAAGAATGACCAGGTCATCCATAATTCCTGCGAACATCGCTTCCGGCTGAGTGTTTTGAGGAACCATGCAGGTGGATAAGCCGCTCCATCCCTGCGGGATATTCAACACCTGACTTATTGCCTCACTGCCGGCATGGATGTAATCGTCCAGTGTAATCACGGAAGTGCCCATAGCGTTGCTCACCTCAAGGGTTACCGAAAATGTTCCGGGTTGGTCATAGGTAACCAGCGGGTTTTCTTCTTCAGAAACGGCAGGTGTTCCGCCTTCGAAGGTCCAGGAAAAACTATCGGGGATGCCGGTGGAAACATCATAATATTGTACGCTTCCGCCGACATCCACAGATGTTGTGGTGGCCATAAACGAAGCCTGAGGTTCGGCGGGTGTCGGGGTGGCGGGCAGGGATATCAGGTCGAGCCAGGCGCAGTCGCTGCCATTGGATACGCTGTGGTCCTTGTCGTAAATCCATTCCAGCACATGCGTGCCTGCCTGGAGTGGATAAGATTCGAATGACCAGGCGGTATTCCCCGACCATTTGTTCATTTCAGTCCCATCGATGTAAAAGATCAGGAAATCATACCCCGATTCGGATGAGACTTTTTGCCAGAAAGACACCTCGCTGTCGGTCCCCGAATCCACTGTGAGGGACAGACCGGATATCTGGTTATCCGCTATATCTCCCGAAACAGCGCTGTATGTTCCTTCATAGGCCTCGCTGTTGGTTACCTGCCAGTCTGCATTCCCGCTGAACTGCCAGCTAAACTGGCTGAAATCCCCCGTTTCAAAATCTTCAATCAAACTATATTCAATGGGTATGTAAAACGATTGCTGGGTGGAGAGATTTGCCGATGCCAAAAGGAAGTTCAGATCGGCTAGGGCGCCTGCCGGTGCATCTTCATCGATGATGATATCAAAAGCAGCTTCAGCCACGACACCGTTTTGCAGATTGCCGAAATTGAAGGAACTGGCTGAAAAGGAAAGATATTGGGCGTTGCTGACCAATGTGCCGCTCACGTCGGGGGCGGCGCTGATGCCGGTGTTTACACAACTAATCGCAGCCTGGAGGGTTTCTCCCGGATCGGCGATGCCGTTGCCATTGCCGCTGTTTTCGTCGTCGATGCTCAGGTTAAGGATTTGTAGCGACGGGGCGGTATTCAATGGCGGAAAAACGATGTTGTCGAGCCATGCACAATCGCTGCCGTTGCTTACAGAACCGTCCTTGTCGTAAACCCAGCTAAAGGTATGCATGCCTGCATCAACCTGAAAGCTGTATTCTGTCCAGTCAGCAGTTCCCGACCAGTGTTCTGTTTCATTGCCGTCGAGGTAAAAACGCAGGAAATCATAATTCCCTTCAGATGAAACTTTGATGGCAAAAGATATTTCGCCCGCAGTGGCCACCTCGATTTCAATGCTGATTTCGGATTGCTCGTCATGCGTGATGGCACCCGATCGTGCAGAATACTGCCCTTCGAAAGCCGTACTGTTGTCGATCACCCATCCGGCACTGCCGGGAAATTCCCAAAAGAAGTTGTCGAAATTTCCGCTTTCGAAGTCTTCGATGATCAGGCCCACATTGCCGGTATAGGTAGCCTGGGCTGTATAAAAGTCATTGCCGGCCTGTGCCTCGAAATTGATCAGGCTGCCGGTGGGCGTTTGCTCATCTATTTGGATGGTAAAAATTGCCCCGGCGGTTTCTCCCGCGCCAATTTCAGCCATTGTGTAAGATCCGGAGAGCATGTTTACCCAGCCGCTTGCCGAGGTAAATGAAGCCGTTACATTTGCTATGCTGCTGTTTCCGGTGTTGTGAACCGGAAGAAAAACCTCAATGACCTCTCCGGCATCAGGGCGGCCGTTGCCGTTGCCTCCTGCCAGGTCATCGTAAATCAGTGTGCCGAGTTCAAGTTCGGGCGCATAAGCAACAATCATGAACTGTGAAGACCATGTTTCACTGCCATCGGTAATTTCGAGATCAAGAATGATTTCCTGCTGGTCAGGGACAAACCCGGCGATGATCACTTCAAATGCACCCTGCTCCATGACGCTTTCCCCGGGATTGATCTCCGGCCAAAGGTGGGTGGCATTCAGAATTTCAAGCTCATCGCTGCCGGTGCTCAACGTGGCGGTGATATTGTTTGCCACGGCCGAGCCAAGGTTTTTCAGGCTCATGTCCAGGAGCAGTTGTTCGCCATGGTCGGCCACGCCATTGTTGTTGCCCTGGCTGTCGTCGATGTTCATGGCATCGAACAATACATACGGACCGCTTGGAGATGCCACTTCAACGGTGCCGATGTGAGGTTTGCCGTTTTGTTTGGTAACAACGATATCAGCCGTGCCGGGTTCGGTAATCGGATCGAGTATTACATCGGCCACACCGGATTCGCCGGCCACAGCAGCACCATGCAGGATGCCGTTTTTCGAAATGGCCACACAGGCATAAGGTTCGGTGGTGACGGTAAAAATTTCTGTGGCTAAAGGCATTAAGGCCTGATAGCTTACGCTGATATCTGGCGGCTGCGAAAAATAAATCATCAGAGAGGGATCGCCCATCAGGTGATAGATCTCCCAGTAGTAAGTTTCGCGTGATGAGCCTGATTGGGATACAGCCAGGTTACCGGCCGAAGGCATCTGCCCCTGGGTGACGAACCAGTCGGCGGTGGTCAGGCCTGCGCCGTCATGGAAAGTGCGGTCGTAAGCGCCAGGATGTTCAGGATTATAAACCGGGTTGGCTGAAATGTTTTCAAAACCGACTCCCCACCAGAAATCTTCGTCCCAGTAGGTGCTGTTGGAACCTCCGATATAACCGATGGCTCCTTTCAATGGTGCCCTGAGCACTTCCTCGCCGAAGCTGTTGGTCTGGAATTCAAGCGATGAGCAACAGTTGCCAACCATCAACGGGTATTTGTGTGCGTTGGTAAGTGCCGGAATATGGCTGGTGGTAAAACTGGGGTTGCCCCATCCTGCCGGGCTGCAGTGGGCGGTGTAATTGGCATAGGCCACGCCGTCGCTCACGTTCTGCCTGATCTGTCCTGAGTAATTTCCGCCTGCCGGCTCCGGTTGCAGGTAGGTGTGCGAATAGATGCCATGAGCCGCATTAAAATAGTATTCCGTGCCGTAGTTGATCTGTCCGTTGCCCCAGGTGAGCTGATGCGATGCATCGGCCCCTGCCACCATCACTACCTCGTCGAGGAAGGAAGGATCGGGCATCAGGTACTGCTCGTATTCCAGCGTTTTGTCGATTTGCGGTTGCAACTGTTCCGGAGTGTTGGCAGAAAACCTCCCGTAAAAACATTCAGGGAAAACATCTCCGGTATATTCACAATAATAAAGATCGGTGACGTGATTATCTGTGGTTCCGCTAAAGGAGGGAATCTGATCCACATCTCCCACGAAAAGCACAAAACTCTGCGGAAGAAATCCTTCCGGCGGGGAATAGTAGAAATTCTCCAGGTAAGCCTGAATGGAATAGGTGGTGCTTCCTACCGCCGGGTCGTCGGTATAGGCTTCCACCACGCGAAATCCTTTTTTGGTTTTCCAGGCAATAAACGGCTGCAAGGCTTCTGTGAACATCGGATGCGAAACAATGATGTACGTTGCCGGCACCTCGGTAATCAGTTCACGCGAAGGTTCCCTGTGGTTGATCAGTTGTCCGAAAAGAGATTCGTGCCAGGGGGAAAACAGGTGACTGTTTTCAGCAGTGCGCCCGTCTTTAAACACAATTTCGCAACGCATCGAGGTGATTACCTGTATTTCGCCGGTTACTGGGTTGTATTCGAAAGGCGATACCTCCATGCGGGCAATATGCACTCCGCGCAATTCTCCCAGCGGAACTACCTTCACGGGTGGCTGCCCGTAAAAAGCATCCGAGGAATAAATTTCGCTGCTGACATAAAACGGAAGTTCATCAGGATCGTTTACCTGCTTGGATACGGGTGGTTGGGCAGGAAGGAGTTGCATTTCGATCTTATGATCCTTAAGCTTTACGGATTCGGCCGTTACTTCGATGATTCTGATTTCCGCCACGGCATCGCCAGGCAGTTCAATCAGATTCTTAAGTACGGGTAATGCAGGTTTCCCCACTTCATTCATTTTTCCATAGCCGGGCACAGAGATTTCTGCAAAATGTCCCTCCACGGTTTTAATGGTCAATGCATCGAAACCATTCAGGTTGCTTTCAAAAATAATGTGGTTGCCATTCTGTTCCAAAAGGTGAAAATCTGTTTCCCCGGATGAAAGCTGAACATGCTGTGCGTTTAGAGTAAGAGAAAAGATCAGAATAAACGAGCACGTGAGCCAAAGTGTAATGGAGCGTAAAGCATTTTTCATAAAAACAAAATATAGAATTTCAGGCTATAAAGCTAATGTTTTTATGGCGAAACGTCCTCATTTTCACCTGAATTTTGAAGTAGTATAAATTACAAATAAAAAGAAACAGGCCTGCAGCTTTTACGCTGCAGGTCTGAATTTTACTTTGGTAAGCTTTAATCTTTTATCTGGAAATAACGATCTTTTCGATGGCGTTTACCGTATTGCCTTCGAGCTTCAGGTAATAGATGCCTTCGGCAAATTTGCTCAGGTCAATGGTGGTTTTGTAAGAACCGTTCACATCAAGTTCATCGATCTGATAAAGCACCTTTCCGACTGCATTGATGATCCTGACATTCACCTTGTCGCTGGCGCTGAGGTCAAGAGTAAATTGTCCGTTCGATGGATTCGGATAGATCGACATGGTGGATCGGTTGCCGTTTTCACCGATTCCGGTGCAGTTTTCAACCATCACCTCGAATTCGGATGACCAGCCGCCTTCGCCGCAGGCATTTTCGCCGCAAACCTTCATAATGACGGCACCTTCATAGCTGTCGCTCCAGGTTACGGTGCATTGGTTTCCGTTGTCAACGGCGGTGCCGGCATCGGGTGGATCCATGGTCCAGTTGTATTCATCTGCGTAAGCGATGGCATCCACGGTGTAGATCTCCATATACCCCTGGCAGGTTACGTCGTTGCCACTGATTTCGCCTGCATCTTCGGGCATGGGTTCGATGTTCACCATCATCGCCTCCGACATGTCGCCGTTGCCGCAATCGTTCATTCCGTAAACCATCACTTCCACGTCGCCATGGTAGGTTTCATCCCACTCCACAGCAGCGGTAAGCCCTGAACCGGTAATTGTTCCGGCTTCTTCAGGGGAGAGCATCCATACATATTCAGTGGCATAGGTTGCGCCGGTGGTGGTGTACATGGTGGCAGGTGCGCCCTGGCAAAGCTCGTCTTCACCGTTGGGCATGGCTGCTGCACCCGGCATATCCATCACTGCAATATAATCGGATTTGTTCATGGTGTTGGTGCCGTTGGTTCCGGTAACGGTGAGGGTTACATCAAAGTTTCCGGCGGTTTCATAAGTCACCAGCGGATTCTGTTCGGTAGAGGTGGCAGGTATGCCTCCGGGGAATTCCCAGCTCCATGCAGTTATGTTGCCGGATGAATTATCGGTAAACTGAACCTGATCTTCCTGGCAAACTTCTGTAACATCAGCCATGAAATTAGCAGTAACCCCCGTGCTGATGATCTCAAAGAAAATAAGATACTGCTCCATAAGTTCTTCTTTGGAGGAGTCGCTATCGGCCAGGCCGCCGAATTCGAAGGAGGCGCCGATGGTTTTGTAGGTGCCTTCGTCGTAAGCCACGCCGCAACCATAGGATGGCGACTGGTTCTGGAAAATCTTAAAGGCATCGCCGGTGGCTTCGATGTGGTCGATCCAGTTGTTCTCGCCCGTATAGCTGAACGACATGCCTTCGGTGAAGCTTCCCGATTGCCCGTTAAGGGTTCCCAGGTCGCCGGAACCATCGGAAGTACCGTTGATTCCAAACATGGGATGTACGGCTGTCTCGTCGTCATAGTACCAGGTGTCGCCGCCTTCCATGTAAAGCATGCCGCCGTTGTTGAGGTAATCGGCGAGTGCCTGACCTTCGGAAGAAGACAGTTCGTGGTTGTCGCTGTAAATTCCAAGACAGACAAAGATGGAAGAATACAGGTTAAGGTCGGCCGGGAACGAAGTCATCATCTCAGCGGCCACACCCAGTTCGTCGATGGCATCCATAATGTAGGAGGCCGAATTGTTATTTTCATCCAGATCCACAATCAATACCGGAATCTGACCAATCACAACAGAGAATTCGCCTTCAGCTTCTATGCCCATATCGGCCGCGAAGTCAACATTAAATGCCGCCATCTGTCCTGCCGGTGTGCCTGCGTCGGCCTCTACTTCGAAACTGGCCATGGCTGAACCTTCCGGTGTAATATCTCCGAAAGCCTGCGGGGCGGTGGTGAGAATGGTAATGTATGATGAGGCCGAAGAAAGGCTGCCCATCACATTGTATGCATCGGCGCTGCCTATATTATGTACGTACACCGAAATTTCAACCGTTTCACCCGGATCGATTTTTCCGTTGTTGTTGCCCGTGGGATCCAGTACACTGTAAGAGGCATACTCAAGTACAGGTGCATGCCCTTTGATGTTGAAGTTGCTGGTCCAGGTATCGGTGCCGTCGGTGGCTTCGATCATAAACGGCACAGTGTGGCCGTCGGGAATATTTTCGGCTACGGTGATGCCGAAGGCATTTTCAAGGATGATCACCTGGCTTGGATCGATATTGCCAAGATTGGCCGTAGCATTGTCGATGGTAATATAATCGTCGTCGCTCGAAAGGGTAAGAACCACATCCTCACCGGCATCCTGTCCGAGGTTTGTCATGGTAACCGTAAGGCTGACCGATTCGCCGTAATCCATCATGCCATTGCCATTGGTATCATCGCCGATCTCGCAATCGTCGAGCAATACATAGGGTCCGTCAGGAGAAGCTACCGCAACGGTTCCGAAATACGGCTTCAGGTTTTGGCCGGTGATAATCACTTCGGCTTCGCCCGGAACGGTAATCGGGATGTCGAATTCAATTTCGGCAGTACCGTCGGCATTGGCCAGTGCTGTACCGTGCAGGGTACCTTCCTTTGATATGGCCACATAGGCATAAGGCTCGGTGGTTACGGTGAAGGTGGCCGAGCCCAGCGGCATCAGGCCGGCATAAGTGGCTGTGGGTTCAGGAGGCTGCGAGAAATAAACCATCAGCGAGGGATCGCCCATCAGGTGGTAAATCTCCCAGTAATATTCTTCGCGGCTCGTTCCTGATTGGGTTACGGCAAAGTTTCCGGCTACCGACATCATCCCCTGAGCAATATACCAGTCTTCGATTCCGATGCCCGACTGGTCATGGAAAGTGCGGTCGTAAGCGCCCAGGTTCTCAGGATTGTAGCTCGGGTTGGCGGTTACGGCTTCGAAACCTACGCCCCACCAGTAGTCTTCGTCCCAGTAGGTGCTGTTGGAGCCGCCGATATATCCTATGGCTCCCTTTAGCGAAGCACGAAGCACTTCCTCACCGAAGCAGGTGGTTTGGAATTCAAGCGACGAGCAGCAGTTACCCACCATCAGCGGGTATTTATGTGCGTTGGTCAACCCCGACACATCGCTGATCACAAAGCTCGGATCGGCCCATCCCGATGGGCTGCAGTGTGCGGTGTAGTTGGCAAATGATACACCGTCAGAAATATTTTGTTTGATTAGCTGCGAATAGTTTCCGCCGCCTGGTTCGGGTTGCAGGTAGGTATGCGAATACAAGCCATGCTCTTCGTTGAAATAATATTCGGTTCCGTAGTTGATCTGGCCATTGCCCCAGGTTTGCGAATGCGATGCATCGGAGCCGGAAACCATCACCACCTCGTCGAGGAAACTCGGATCGGGGAAAGTATACTGTTCGTATTCCAGGGTTTTGTCGATTTGAGGCTGAAGCTGGTTGAGATCGTTGGCCGAGAACCTTCCGTAGTAAGCCTCCGGGAACAGGTCGTTGGTATATTCGCAATAGTACAGGTCGGTTACGTGATAGCCGGCATTTCCATCGAAAGCCGGGATCTGGTCCACATCACCCACGAAAAGCACGAAGCTCTGCGGATTGTAGCCCTCGGGCGGATCGTTGTAAAAATCTTCAAGATAATTTTTGATGCTTGTGGTGGTGGAACCTACGTTCGGGTCGTCGGTGTAGGCTTCAACAACTTTATATCCCTTGCGGGTTTTCCATTCAACAAAAGGCTGCAATGCATCTGCAAACATGGGGTCGGATACGATGATGTATGTGATGGGCGCATACTCAATCAGTTCGTCGGTGCTTTCAATTTCCTTGTAGTTGAACAGCATTTTGGAAATGCTTTTGAAATAAGGGTTGAGGTGGCTTTCCTTGAGCGAGATGGTTTCAGCCATATTTCCGCCGGTGAAGGTAATGCTGACTTCCAGATTTTCGTATACACGGATTGTGTTCTGAACCGGATTATACTGAACCGGCGCAATTTCCACGCGTGCTATACGCAGACCGCGCATGATGCCCAGCGGCTCAACGTTAACCAGGTCATCGCCCAGCATACCGTCGATGGCATACACATCCTTGTTGTATTCAAAGGGAACATCTTCGGGATTGTCGCTTTTCGACAGCGAAGGCTGTGCGGGAAAAACCGGATCGGCGATCCCAAAATCAGCCAGGTTGTAGTCTTTATAGCTTTGATAAGTGATGTTAACTTCGAAATCCGCATTCAGCGGGACTTCGATTAATTTTTTTATTACCGGAAGCTTGGGCTCGCCAATGTTGTTAGAATATCCGTAACCATCGATGCGCAACTGGCTGAAATTGCCCTCATCGGATTTAACGGTAAAAGCTTTAATAGTGGAGACGGTGTTTTTGAGACTTAAATCGCTGTAGGTGTTTTCAGTGATTTTGATTTTGGTCGTTCCGTCGTTGAGTTGAAGTGTTTGTGCGTTTGCCCAGGAGAAACTCAGGAGAAATCCTGCAGCAAGTAGGACAGTTAAGAACTTTGCTTTTCCGGTAAAGTTTTTCATGTGGTAATTAAATTAAAAGATTGAAGTTAAATGTTGATTTTGAAATATTTCTAAAAAATAAAGTCCGCAAAGTTAATGTTTTTCCCGTACAATTTCTAAAATGCGTCTTAAAATCATGAAATTACATACAAGAAATCATCTCAGGCAACCTCTGATTCTCAGACCATGTTGGCCGGCAAAGGTTGCCTGTTATGAATAACTTCACCAAATTTAGATTTGTTCTGATTAATCTCAAAGAAAACGCTGTTAAAGTTCTGTTAAAAATTAAAGTTTCTGGCGGAGATATTTTTTTGAGATCTGTCTCACCGGATACCAGGCGGCAAGCAAACCAATTATGATCACTGTTGCAAATACTACCAGGAAATCCATTACTCTGATTTTAACCGGGTATGCATCCACCACAAATGTACCGCTGCCTCCTCCCAGCCCGATCAGTCCGTAAGTTTGTTGCAGCCAGCTGATAATGCCCCCCAGCAGCAGTCCCAGCAGCGCCCCGCCGATAGAGATCATAATGCCTTCGAACATGAATATCCGCCGGATGAGCCGGTTGCTTGCACCCATGCTGTGCAGCACGGCGATGTCTTTTTTCTTGTCGAGGATAAGCATGGTAAGCGAGCCGATCACATTGAAAGTGGCGATAATTAAGATAAAAGTCAGAATTAGGAAGATTGCCCATTTTTCCGATTGCATCACCTTGTACAACAGGGCCTGCTGTTCGAAGCGGTTTTTCACCTCGAGATTTTCGCCCAGGATTTCCCTGATCCTGTTTTTGATTTTTTCCACATCGGCTCCCGGTGCCGTACCGATTTCCACGGCCGTCACCTCGTCGTCGTAATCCAGCAGGTCGCGCGCAAACCCGATGGGCACCACAGCATACCTGGTGTCGAAATCCTGTTGGATCGAAAAAACCGCCGAAGGAAAAATATTGCGGCTGTTGAACGCCCTTTCGATGTTCATGCCGATGGAGCCTTCGCGGCGCGGCACATACACTGTAATGGAATTCAGCTTGTCGAGCAGGCTGGCATTGAGGTAATAGGCCACCCCGGCACCGAGGATCATTCTTGGCCGTTCGTGCCGGTGAAGTGCAAACTCCCCTTCGATGAGCATGGTGTCGAGGCCGCTCATGGCTTCGAAGTTTTCATCCACGCCCTTGATGGTGGCAATGAACTGTTTTTCGCGGTAGCGCAGCAGGGCATTTTCCTCCACCACTTCAGTAAGCACCAGCACTCCGGGGATGGATTTTATTTCTTCCGCCGGAAATTCATCCATGTGAAATGTTTTTCCTTTTTGGATGGTAATGGCCAGATCGGGATTGAAGGTATTGAACAGCGAAACAATGAGGCTTTCGAAACCATTGAACACCGATAGCACGATGATTAACGCCATGGTTCCCACCGTTACCCCCGCCACCGAAATCGAGGAGATTACGTTGATGATGTTGTGCGACTTCTTCGCAAACAAATACCGGCGCGCTATGTAAAATGGGAAGGATTTGATGGCTGTTAGTTATTAATTGTTAATCGTTATTCGTTAATGTACGTTGTGCTACGCGTTCCTTCCACGCTTTCACCAGAAGGCCTGTACCTGTTTTGTAACTGATGTTTACATCCAGCACGTTCATCAGCAGTGCAAACCAGTAGGTGAGCAGGTACCAGAAAGGCAGCACGATGATAAATGCCTTCGATTTGTTAAGCATCAGGATCGGGTATTTCATCGAAAGCCTCCAGCTTATCTTTCCCGGCCAGCCGTAGGTGTACCGTGCTTCGGTTTTGGTAAATCCGGCCATTCGCAGCTTGTCCTGAATTTCGCTGATGTTGTAACCATCCCGCACATGCTCGTCCACAAACGAAGCCGACCCGTCGTTGGCATAACCTTCTTCCTTATGGTGATCGTGCACATCGGAGCCGCCCTGGTCCGAAGGTGTGGAGACCAGCAGCATGGCCCCGGGTTTCATGGATTGGTGCAGGTTTTTAAATACCTGCACATCATCCAGGATATGTTCCATCACATCCACCGAAAGCACCATGTTGAAGGTTTCGTTGCGTGTAAACTTTGTAAGATCTGCATATTCGAATACGGCGTTCGGAATTCCGGATTCTTCGAAAAAACGGCTGCAATCTTCGAGCTGTTCGGTTTTTACATCCACGGCAAGCACCGACCAGTGAGGGTGCTTATGGGCAAGAAAGTAGGTGTACTGGCCGAAACCCGAACCTGCATCGAGGATGTCGGCGTGTTCGGGTGCAGTGGCCGCCCAGCGCCGGATGGCTTTTTTTACGTGCCAGGTGCGCAGCAAAAGGATGTCCAGAAGCCTGTAAAACAATTTCCTGCGCCATGGTGATTTGTTAAAAAAACGGCCCAGGCTGCTTTTTATCGGATCGTATTGCATGAGTTTCTATTTATCGAGTAATTCATCGATTTTTTCGATGTAGTCAAGGGAGTCGTCTTCATAAAATTCCAGATCCGGAATATGACGTACCTGATTTCTGATTCGCCTGCCAAGGTTGAAGCGTATTTCTCCGGCATGCGAGCGGATCGATTCGAGCAGGCTTTTTTTGTCTTTGGTGGCAAACAGGCTCAGGAATACCCGCGCCAGCGAAAGGTCCCTGGTCACGTTTACCTTGGTCACCGTGATCATCGCCCCGCCGTACTTCGGCGTGCCTTCACGCTGGAACATCTCACCCAGCTCCCGCTGTAGCATCTTCGAAACTTTCTGTTGACGTTGTGATTCCATCGTGCAAAGGTATAAAATGTTTATTTTATTCTGCCGGATCTGATAACGCGTGTAGCAGCAGCCAAATTACACTGTACAAGGGTTGGATGGCCGGTTTTGCAAGGAGTGGTCAACGGCTTTTATATTTTATTAAGAATGAAAATTTCGGCCTTTCGGTCTTTTTGGCTAAAATTGCAGGAAATGACCACGTAACAAAATGCGATAGAATGATAAACCAAATCTCAAAGAAATATTTACCGGCCATTGCAATGGTGATTTTGTTGCTGATTCCCGCCGGAATGGAAATTCTGGCACAGTTGCCTACCCATGTCCCCGATCCCGAAGCCGAACCGGTGAGATTTTTCGACAACTGGGGCAAGTTCTTTTTTTACATCGTATTACCGGCTGTGGTAATCATCCTGTACTTTGTTTGGAGGAACAAGAACCGCAAAGAGCAACGTAAGCGGGAAGAAGAAGAGAAAAAACGGGAACGGGA
>JBKHBQ010000078.1:0-15097 GCA_046542305.1 Bacteroidales bacterium | reverse complement strand
ACATCCCCCATGCGCTCAAAGCCGTGGAAAAATTCAAGATGTTGCTGATCATGATTAAGAGCTAAGCTGAGAACGCACAGCAAGTTGGGGATTATATAGCAATTAACACTTAAAGAATTACAAATAACTTCTCCCATGTCCCGCGTGCCACGAGCATACCGCCGAATCCGCAGCCTTCACAAGTGGTTCAGCATTGTGCTGGCGCTGTTCATCCTGGTTTTTGCGGTTTCGGGCATTGTGATGAACCACCGGGATTTGGTTTCTTCGATCGACGTCGACAGGAACCTGCTCCCTGAAAGCTACCGTTACAACAACTGGAACCTGGCAGCGGTAAGGGGCAGTTTGCCCGTAGGGAACGACAGCAGCCTGATTTACGGCAATATTGGCGTTTGGCTGATGACCGGCGATTCCGCGTTCAGCGATTTCAACCGGGGATTTCCCGAGGGGATCGACAATCGCAAGATCAGCAAGGTCATTCAAACTCCGGATGGGAAAATCTACGCCGCCACTTTCTTCGGGCTTTACCGGCTCAGGAATCAGAACTGGCACGAGATACATCTCCCGGTATCGGAAAAGCGGATTACCGATCTGTTTTTAGCTGAAAACCGGCTGCATGTGCTCACCCGGAGCCACCTGCTCGAAAAAACAGGGGCAGGGTTTACGGTAATCGATCTGCCACAGGCTGAAGATGAGGACGGAAAAGCGGGCCTGTTCGAAACCCTGTGGGTGATCCACAGCGGAGAGATCTGGGGCAACGCCGGCAAATTGTTCGTGGATTTTATCGGGCTGGTATTTATTTTCCTCACCCTTACCGGATTGTTGCTCTGGCTGTTTCCCGGACTGATCCGCAGGCTGAAACGCCGCGGTGCCCGGGTGAAATCGCTGGCCAAAAGCATGAAGTTCTCCCTGAAATGGCACAACCAGCTGGGTTACTACCTAACCGTTTTTCTGGTGCTAACTACCCTTACCGGCATGTTTCTGCGGCCGCCGCTGCTCATCCCCATTGCCGGAAGCCGTGTGACCAAAATTCCCTTTACCACGCTTGATCATCCCAACCTATGGCACGATAAACTTCGCGCCGCCATTTATGACGATAGCAGGCAGCGTTTTGTTTTCAGCACTTCCGGAGGATTTTATTTTACTGAGGATTTCAGCTCGCCATTGCAGAAATTTGAATTTCAGCCACCGGTAAGCGTGATGGGGATCAATGTGTTTGAACGCCTTCCCCGGGGTGGTTTCCTGGTGGGTTCTTTCAGCGGCCTGTATAGTTGGTTTCCTGAACAACAGTTTGCTGAGAATGTGATTACCCGTGAATTGTACATGCCGGTTTCCGGCGGGAGCCGTCCCTTTGCCGACAACGCCATTGCCGGGCTGGTTTGGGATAACCGCGGTAATCCTTACCTTTTCGATTATCAGGATGGAGCAAAACCACTCTTGCACCAAAGGAGTTTCCCGGCCATGCCGAAGGAAATTTTACACAAAAGCCCGATCTCGCTCTGGAACCTCGCCCTCGAGATTCACACCGCCCGGATTTACAGTACGCTTATCGGCGACTTTTATATTCTGGTGGTGCCGTTGGTTGGGCTGTCGCTGCTTTTCGTGGTGATTTCCGGTTTCTGGATGTACCTGGTTAAATTCAGGAAACCTGCTAAAATAAAGGCATCAGCGGCACAGGCCGGCCTTACCGCGTAAGTGAGGAGATCCCCGACCGGGTTGAATATAGCTCAATTCGATTTGTTAACGACTGTTAAGTTATTGAAAATAGATAAAAGAATTTGCATATTTGTGTTTCAGTAATCGAGTGCTTATAAATCCGAAATGAAATGAAAAAATTTTTACGCGCGCTCATTCCTCCACCCACCTGGCAACTGCCTGCCACCATTGTGCTGGGTGCGATCGTCGGTTTGGGAATCTATACTTTTCATGTTTCGAATGCCTCCAGCTACATTTCCGACCGGCCTGAAACCTGTATCAACTGCCACATCATGAATCCGCAGTATGCCAGTTGGTTTCATTCGGCTCACCGCGAATATGCCACCTGCAACGACTGCCATGTGCCGCACACCAATCCTGTTGCCAAGTTTGCCTTTAAAGCCATGGATGGTGCGCGCCATGCCACCATTTTTACGCTACGGGCCGAGCCACAGGTTATTCAGATCAAAAGGGCCGGTGTAGCCGTGGTGCAGGAAAACTGTATCCGCTGCCATACCTACATGAACCGCGAGGTACATACTTTTATGACATCCGCTTCGGATGCCCGGAAGAACGAAGGAAAACTGTGCTGGGAATGCCATCGCGAGGTGCCGCACGGAAGGGTGAACAGCCTGAGCACCTCTACCTGGGCCCGTGTTCCGCGCCTGGGAAGCCCCGTTCCACAGTGGCTCAAGGAGTTGATGAAGGGTGACAATAGAAACGACGAAAGTGGAAGGGAATAAATGGGAACTGCAGGGTTCAGCAGGCTGCAGGTAGCCAGGTAGTAAGCATGTAACGAATAAAAATTACCCTGCTTGTCTGCGTCTCGCAGGCACGGGATTAACAATAAACGATTAACCAATCAACTAAAATAATATGGAAAACAAGCAACGCAAATCCTGGATCAACTGGACCATTTTTCTGATCACCGTTGTGGTGGTTTTTGTGCTGGGCATGCTCGCCACAACCATCACCGAGCGTCGGATTGAAAGGGAATACGTGTACGAACCCAGGGTACAGATCGCCGAATGGGAACCCCGCAACGAAGTATGGGGCGAGAACTTTCCCGCCCAGTACCAAAGTCACCAGGAAACCTCCGATACAGGCTTCCACAGCAAATATAACGGCAATGCCATGATCGACATGCTCGTGGAAAACCCGCGCATGGTGGTGTTGTGGGCCGGCTATGCTTTTTCCAAGGAATACAATCAGGGGCGCGGCCACTACTATGCCATCAAGGATCTGCGGCACATTTTGCGCACGGGTGCGCCCGAAATTGAAGAACCCGAACCCATGCCTGCCACCTGCTGGACCTGCAAAAGCTCCGATGTGCCAAGGCTGATGAATGAGGTGGGGATTACGGAGTTTTACCGCGGAAAATGGTCGCGCTGGGGCGAGGAAGTGGTGAATTCTGTCGGTTGTGCCGATTGCCACGACCACGAGACTATGGATTTGCGCATTTCACGTCCGGCATTGATCGAGGCGTTCGAAAACCGCGGCATGGACATCACCCAGGCAACGCACCAGGAGATGCGTTCGCTGGTGTGCGCGCAGTGCCATGTAGAATACTATTTCAATAATAACCTGCCTGGAAAGGAAGGGGTAGCCTATCTGAAATTCCCGTGGGACAAAGGTCTGGAGGTGGAGCAGGTGCTCGAATACTACGATGAGATCGAATTCAGCGACTGGACGCACCAGTTGAGCCGGGCCCCCATGCTCAAGGCGCAACATCCCGGCTACGAAACCTGGTACTCGGGTACACATGCCGAGCGCGGCGTAACCTGTGCCGATTGCCACATGCCCTACATGTCGGAAGGCGGACAGAAATATTCCGACCATCATATGCAAAGCCCGCTCAACAATGTTTCGAATTCCTGCCAGGTATGCCACAACGAAAGTGAGGAAGACCTTATCCGGTGGGTTTACGACAAACAAACCAAGGTAAATCAGCAGCGCGATGAGTTGGAAAAAGTTTTGGTCCGTGCCCATGTGGAAGCCAAACATGCCTGGGATCACGGCGCCACACAATCGCAAATGCAGGATGTTCTTCACCTGATCCGCCATGCACAGTTTCGCTGGGACTATGCCACACAGGCTCACGGTGCCTCTTTCCACAATTCGCTGGAATCGCTCAGGATGATCAGTGCAGGAATAGAACGCGCCCAGGAAGCCCGCATAAAACTGACCCGCATCATCTCTGAACTGGGCGCAGGGTACCCCGTGCCTTATCCCGATATCAGCACCAAAGCCAGGGCCCAGGAATACATCGGCCTGCCCATGGAGCAATTGCGCAGAAACAAGAAACTCTTCCTCGAAGAGATCGTGCCGCAATGGATCCGCGCCGCACAGGAACGCGAAGAGCAATGGGAAGTGGTGTATTATTGATTTTAATCAGGTTATAAGCGGCAGGAATCAGTCTTTTCCTGCCGCAAATACTTTAAAGCCGCATGAAGCAGGAAAAACTGCATGAAAACATAAGTTGAAATCCGGGGTTAATTGACTCAAATATAAACCGGTTCTAAATTACCGGAATAAAAAGATTCACTTTTGTCCGCTGCAGTTTTTTTGATTTTCTTTGTAAAGATTTAAACATCAAGATATGATTCAGCTTAGCCTGTTTTCCTCGTATTTGCCGTATGTGACGCTGGCCGTCATGTATGTGCTGTATCTCGGGGTGACCTCCTTTGGCAGGTTGATGGCTGAAAAGGAACCGGTGTTTGTGGATGAAGTTCATGAGAAGATGATATCCTGGGCACCGCTTGATGATCAGCAGCATACGTTTGACTGGAACGATCAGGTTCAATTCTCTTTGCCTGCAGAAGTTCTTGCGGGTGATGATCAGTTGATTATACGGTCTGATGGAATGTTGCTTTGTTTTCCTCCCGGTAAACCTTTTAAATCCGGCAGTTATTGCTATGGGAAATTCGCCCGCCCACCTCCTGCCATTTCCTGATTCATCCGGCATGCCGCTGGATCTTTCATTTTTCCACACTTATTTATGAAACCACCTGGGATGACCAGGATGCAAGTGCTTCAGATCGACAGCACAGCCGATTAATTAATTTATTGAGAAATGAATCAGGTAAGAATACACATATTCATCATACTGGTATTTGCAGGCACAGGGGCTTTTGCCCAAACGGTGGTCAATTCCACCGACAGTTCTTCAATGCTGGAAGTTGAACTTGGCGAGGTGCGGATCAATGCCTCCAGAGACAATCTGAAACTTCGTGAGATTCCTGCATCGGTTTCGGTAATGTCTGCACAGGCCATCAACCGCAATGAGGTAAATACGCTGTCGGATGCCTCGGCGGTGATCCCTAATTTCTTTATGCCCGATTACGGCTCCAAACTAACTTCGCCGGTTTACATCCGCGGCATCGGATCGCGTATCAATGCTCCGTCGGTGGGCATGTATGTGGATGGTGTGCCTTATTTCGAAAAGGCTGCTTTCGATTTCGATTTCTTCGATGTGGAACGCATCGAAGTGTTGCGAGGCCCGCAGGGAACCCTCTACGGAAGAAATACCATGGGCGGCATCGTGAACATTGTCACCGCCTCGCCGCTCGATTATCAGGGAACGTACATTAAACTCTCGGCCGGAAACTACAATGCCTATAACGTAAATGCCGGCCACTACGGCAAGCTGTCGGAAAACTTCGGCTATTCCCTTGCCGTGAATTACCTCGACAATGCCGGATATTTCACCAATCAGTACACCGGCGAAAAGGTTGATGAAATTACCTCGGTGGGACTGCGCAATAAGCTGGTCTGGAAACTTTCCGATAATTTCACCCTGAAAAACATCGCATCGCTGGAGATCAGCCGGCAGGGGGGTTATCCCTATGCCATTTTCAACGATTCACTCAACATGGCCGAAGACATCAGCTACAACCAGTACAGCACCTACGACCGCGACCTGTTCTCGGATGCCCTGGTGGCCACCTATAGCGGGAACCGCTTTGAAATTGTTTCAACCACGGCATATCAACTATTGGATGACGTGCAGGATATCGACCAGGATTTTACCGAGGATTCGCTCTATTTCGTGGAGCAAAGGCAAAAACAGCACATGCTTTCGCAGGAGGTGATTACCCGGTCAACCGGCGAGAACAAATACAACTGGCTGCTGGGAGCCTATGGTTTTCTTCAGGCTTTCGACAAAGGTGTTGATGTGGATGCTTACGCATCCGGCACGAAGCTTTACAAGCAGTACGATCATACCATCGGCGGATATGCATTTTTCCATCAGTCTACGCTGAACGATTTCCTGGTGGACGGACTTTCCCTAACGGCCGGTATTCGCGTGGATTATGAAAAAGACGTGCTCGATTACACCTACGACATGGAAAAGAACGACAACCTCACCAACCTGGCCGACACCACCTATCCCTCGATGGATTTCTTCGAGGTGCTGCCAAAGGTGGCTATCAACTACAGGATTGGCAAAACAAACCTGTATGCCACCGTTGCCAAGGGATATAAAACCGGCGGGTTCAACTCCACTTTCGAGCGACCTGAAGATCTGACCTTCAATCCGGAGTTCAGCTGGAATTATGAAGCAGGCATCAAAACCCAGCTTATCGAAAACCGGCTGCATGCCGAGCTGGCGCTGTTTTACATCGACTGGCGCCATCAGCAGATCTACCAGACCGTTCCCAGCGGACGCGGTTCGATGCTGAAAAATGCCGGGCACTCGGTGAGCAGGGGTGTGGAGGTTACGCTGAAGACCGTTCCGGTGAAAGGCTACCAGGCGCTGCTTACCTACGGCTATACCGATGCCGAATTTCTTTCGTATGAAGTGGATTCCACCACCAGCCACAGCGGAAATTACATTCCCTACGTGCCGCGCCATACCGTAGGCGTTCAACTGAGCAAGGTGGTTTTCCTGCAGCAATCTACACTGCTCGACAAGATGCGATTCAACCTTCAGTATCGCGGCGCAGGCGAGATTTTCTGGAACGAGGAGAACACCCGTTCGCAGGATTACTACGGCCTGGTGGACGCCAAGGTTTCATTCATCAAAGGCGCATTCCGGTTTGATGTGTGGAGTAAGAACCTGTTGGGTACGGATTACAATGCCTTTTATTTTGATGCGTTGGGCAATGAATACGTGCAGGTGGGCAAGCCCATGCGCTTTGGTGTAAATCTTTCGGTGAGGTTTTAATTGATGAAAAACAAGCAGTGGCCGAAGTTTCCGGTCCTTTTCAGTCTTTACATCGCACAGGCGGTGCCGATGAGTTTTTTCTCCACGGTGGTCCCGGTGATCATGCGTCAGGAGAACTACTCACTGGAATCAATCGGCCTGCTGCAACTGGTGAAGCTGCCCTGGATCTTTAAATTCCTGTGGGCACCGCTTGTCGACAATCAGGCCCGGAACAAGCGGCAACTCCGCACCTGGATCGTAGTTTCGGAACTTTTCTATGCCGCAGTCATCGTGAGCATTGCCCATTTCGACCTTCAAACCGATTTCCGGCTCATCGTGGTGCTGCTCGTACTGGCTTTTATGGCGTCCGCCACCCAGGACATTGCCACCGACGCCTTTGCCATCCTTATACTGAAACCCGCCGAACGCGGACTGGGCAACAGCATGCAGTCGGCGGGAAGCTTCACCGGAAGCCTTTTGGGAACAGGTGTACTGCTCATCGCATATTACTATTTCGGGTGGGAATGGCTGCTGTTTTTGCTGGCGGCATTCGTGGCCTTTGCACTCATTCCCCTGATGCTTTACAAACCCGCAGGGCAGCGTGAGAAACTGGACAAGCCCCGGGTGACCCTGGCCGATATTTACCGCTTCTTTGCCATCCCGGGAATGTACCGCCGTGTGCTGATCCTGGTGTTTTACTATTCCGGCATTATCGGCATTCTGGCCATGCTCAAGCCCTGGATGGTCGACCTTGGCTATTCGGCCAAAGAGATCGGATTCATGTCGGGGATTGTGGGTACATCGGTGGCGGCGCTGGCGGCGCTGGCTGCAGGTTTCATCGTGAAGAAAATCGGCAGGCGCACGTCGCTGCTGCTCTTTGCCCTGATCAACATCATCGCTGCGGTGTATTTCTATGCCATGACCGGCGGCGAACCGGCGCTGATCAGCATCTATCTTGGCATTTGCCTGCTGTGGGGTGCCTACGGACTGAGCACAGTGGTCATTTACACTACCTCCATGGATGTGGTGCGTAAGGGCCGCGAGGGAACGGATTTTACGGTGCAGATCGTTATTACTCACCTGAGCGGGTTGGTCATTGCCGTGATGAGCGGCCATGTGGGCGACAAGATCGGCTACGACGGCCTGTTTCTCGGCGAAGCCCTGCTCGGTGTGGCCTCGCTGTTTATCGTCATATTTGCGTACAGAAAAAAAGATATCAATGAAATTTGATCCCGTATTACTCGAAAAATACAATACTCCGGTGCCCCGCTACACCAGCTATCCGCCGGCCAATCATTTTGCAGATGGATTTTCGGAAGTTAGCGCACTGGAACTGCTGGATGCATCCAATCAGGGGGAACCTGAACACCTGGCTTTTTATGTGCACATTCCGTTTTGCGCAAAACTTTGTTTTTACTGCGGATGCAATGCCTGTAACATCGGCAGTGGCAAACTGGTGGAACCCTACATCGAGGCCCTGAAAAAGGAAATCGACATGGTGACGGAAAGGATCGACAAGAACCGCCTCGTTTCGCAGATCCATTACGGCGGCGGCACGCCCAATGCCATTCCGTCAAAAATGATCGCGGAGATCAACCGGATGTTTTTTGATCGCTTTCAGTTTATCGAACAGCCTGAGATCGCCATCGAGTGCAATCCAGCGTATCTCGATAAAGCATATATCGACGATTTGAAGATGGCCGGATTTAACCGGTTCAGCCTCGGCATTCAGGATTTCGATACGGATGTACTGAGGGGCGTGAACCGCGATCCTTCGGCCATGCCGGCGGAAGAGCTGATCGGATACATCAAATCGGGGGATGAACAGATCAGCGTGAACCTCGATTTCATTTACGGCTTACCGGGACAAACTGTCACCAGTTTCACCAAAACCATCCGCAAAGCCGCCCGCATCCGGCCCGACCGGCTGGTGACTTTTTCCTATGCCCATGTGCCGTGGATGAAGCCCAACCAGCAAATCCTGGAAAAGCGCGGTTTGCCTCCGGCAGATGAAAAGATGGACATGTTCCTGGCTTCCCGCGAAGTGCTGCAGGAAGCCGGCTACCGGCCCATCGGCCTCGATCATTATGTGCTGCCTGACGACGAGTTGTATCTGGCCCTCGAAAACAACCGGCTTCACCGCAACTTCCAGGGCTATTGCACGCGTCGCACCACCGGGCAGGTGTATGCCTTCGGCGTTTCGGCCATCAGCCAGCTCGACGGCGGATATGTGCAGCATGTGAAGGAAATCGACAACTATATCGAAAAGATCGGGCAGGGAAAACTTCCCGTGGAAAAAGGCCTGAAGCTCACCTTCGATCAAAAGGTGATCCGCGAAGGCATCAACACACTGATGTGCAACCTGCAACTGAACTGGGAAAAACTGGCTGCAGCCATGGGAATTTCAACCGGTGATCTTCTCAAAATCATCCGCCCTGACGAACAAGCCCTGGCTGAATTTGTTAAAGACGGACTGATCGGGCTGTCGCCGGAAGGAATTACCGTCACCCCCACGGGGGCGTTGTTCATCCGAAACATTGCATCTGCCATCGATCCGGAGTACCGGCGTCAAACCCGCAAATACTCCAAAACCGTTTGATGATGGAACAAAAGCAAAAAACGATATATCTCATTATCGGCGCCGGCCTCACCGGCCTTACGCTTGGCTTTTACCTGAAGAAAGCCGGTAAGCAGGTAATGCTGGTGGATAAGAATCCCGAACCCGGCGGCGTCATCCAAACCCGCACCGAAAACGGCTTTACTTACGAAACCGGCCCCAATACCGGAGTGTTGTCCACACCCGAGCTGGTGGAACTTTTCGACGATCTCGGCGATAAATGCAATCCCGAGATTGCCAACCAGGCCGCCAAACAACGCTGGATTTGGAAATACGGACGCTGGCACGCGTTGCCATCCGGGTTGATCGGCGGCGTAACCACCCCGTTGTTCAGCATGAAGGACAAGCTGCGCATCCTGGGCGAGCCCTTCCGCAAAGCCGGCACCGATCCGTATGAGAGCGTGGCCCAACTGGTCATCCGCAGGATGGGGCAGAGTTTTCTGGATTATGCGGTCGACCCGTTTATCTCAGGGATCTACGCCGGCGATCCCGGCAGCCTCATCACACGTTTTGCCCTGCCAAAGCTTTACCGGCTGGAGCAGAACTACGGCAGCTTCATCGGCGGCGCCATCAAAAAACGAAAAGAACCAAAGGACATACGCGAAGAAAAGGCAACCAAAGATGTATTTTCGGTGAGGGGCGGGCTGGCAAATCTGATCCACGCCATGGCGGGATCCATCGACCCTGACAACATCATCACCGGCACGGATGCTGTGACCGTGCATCC
This sequence comes from Bacteroidales bacterium, assembly GCA_046542305.1. Classification (GTDB taxonomy): domain Bacteria; phylum Bacteroidota; class Bacteroidia; order Bacteroidales; family 4484-276; genus JBKHBQ01. The sequence continues at coordinate 4,915 of JBKHBQ010000078.1, read as the reverse complement.
TTCGGAAAACGGGTTCCTGTGTTCCGTGAAAAACGACGGACAAGAAAAGGTGCTGATCCAGGCCGAAAAGGTGATTACCACGGTGGGAGCATACGCCCTCCCGGATTTGTTGCCGTTTCTCGACGCGGCTCTGCTCTCGCCCGTCACACAGCTCCGCTATGCCCGTGTGATACAGGCGGTGGCCGGATATAAAAAATGGTCGGGCATTCCGTTGCAGGCCTTCGGCGGACTGGTTCCGGGAAAGGAAAAGCGTGAAGTGCTCGGCATCCTTTTCCCGTCGGCGATTTTTGAAGGACGGGCGCCCGAAGGCGGTGCGCTGCTGTCGGTGTTCCTTGGCGGGATGAAAAGACCGGAGCTTTTTGACTTATCAGATGAAGAGGTCAGAAAGCTGGTGCTTGAAGAAATTCATAAGATGATGCAGGAAAAAGCCGCACCCGACATGCTACACATTTTCAGGTACCCGCATGCCATCCCGCAGTACGAGCGATCCTCGGAGGAAAGGCTGGCCCGCATCATCCGCATCGAAAAAGAATATCCGGGGCTTTTGCTGGCCGGCAACATCCGCGACGGCATCGGCATTGCCGACCGCGTAAAGCAGGGCCGCATCATTGCCGATTCCCTGATCGAACAATCCAATGGGTAAAAAAGCTGTCATACTGGTGAATGTGGGCACCCCCGACAAAGCGGAGGTGAGGCAGGTGCGCCAATATCTTTCCGAATTCCTCAACGACCGCCGCGTGATCGACCTGCCGTGGCTCCTGCAGAAAATGCTGGTCAATCTCATCATCGTGCCGTTTCGCGCGCCCAAATCCACCAAACTGTACCGCCGGCTCTGGACGGAGAAAGGATCGCCCTTGCTGCTGCACCTCAACGATCTCACCGCAAAACTGCAGCAACGCTCCGGACCGGAAACGGATTTTTTTGGCGCCATGCGCTATGGGAATCCCTCGCTGCGAAAGGTGCTGGATGAAGTATTGGAAAAGAATTACGAACAGCTCGTGCTGCTTCCGTTGTATCCGCAGCACGCTTCATCAACCACAGGTTCGGTGGTGGAGGCCGCCGTGAAGCAGATTGACAGCCGGCAGGCCATGCCATCACTGCATATCATCAGTCAGTTTTATGATCATCCGGCCTTTGTGGATGCTTTCGCAAAACGGATCAATGCCTATCAGCCCGAAACCTTCGATCACATCCTGTTTTCCTATCACGGACTGCCCGACCGGCAGATCAACAAAATCCATCCTGAGGTGCGGATTGAAAACTGCCGCTGCGAAACCGCCATGCCGGCGCATGGCAGGTTGTGCTACCGCGCCCAGTGCTATGCCACCACGCGACTGCTGGTTGCCAAACTTGGCCTGCCACCGGAGAAATGCTCCACCGCGTTCCAGTCGCGCCTCAGCAAAAACTGGATGACGCCATTTATCGATGAAACCATTGCTAAACTTGCTGAAAAAGGCATCCGCAAGCTGCTGGTGGTGGCACCGTCCTTTGTGGCCGACTGCCTCGAAACCACCGTGGAGATCGGGTTCGAATACAACGAATTATTCGAAAAATCCGGCGGTGAAAAACTTCAATTGGTGGAAAGCCTCAACAGCGAAGATTTTTGGGTGGAGGCGGTGATTGAAATGCTGGGGGAGGGTGGCAGCCCGGAAGCGTCTGAATTGGGGAGAGGAGGTTGATGTGCGATATCCGAGGTTTTAAGCCTGCCCTGCTCGCCACTATTCAGCGAAGCGGGCTGAGCCGCAGGCGAGGCAGGTTTGATGTCCGCCTCGTTGAGGCAGGGAGGTTATGCCTGAATGGTTTGCAGCGCAGCAGTGTGGTGGCGATCGAAAAGCCGGTCGTGCGCGGCAAGCGCCCACACAAAGTATCAGCTCGGGTGACAAAAATGTTTACCGGTCAGTTGTTCGCCGCATCCTTTCCCTACTTCTTTAGTAATTCCACAAGTGCGTAGCGCTCCTTGTCGATTTCCTTGCGCGTGCGGATTTTGAATTTCCTGAACAATGGCAAAGGCGGACACCAGCCCTGGAGGGCATGTTGTGCCAAAAACGTGGTGACGATGCCCGGAAGTATCAGCCATTTTTTATTCACGGTCGCTCCTAAAATTACGCCGGCCAGCGCAAAGGAAGCTGCGTTTATTTCAAGGGTTCTTTCAATGTCCCATTCCTTATCCAGTTCCTTAATCCGGTTTTTTATAGCCGCCTCGTCCGATGAAGCATAGCGTGCGATGCGTTCGTTTATTTGCCGGTCGATTTCTGCATTGATGCTGTCAGATGTCGAACTTCTTACCCTGTCTTTGCCTGGTTTAAAAGATATCATGATAGTGTTTTTTTTGGCATGCATGGGGCAATATTTGTGCCACTCACCGGGAAGGGGCCGGCGGTAACGGAGATCGTTGCTTCGATACGTAGGGGCAGGCCCGCCATCGCTGCGGCCTGGCGAGGCAGGCCGCCGGCTGAAACCCTGCCGGGCGGGAAAGTTTTTCAACAACCTGCTGAGGGTTTTTTCCACGGTCCCTGCCCCGTGTGCGGGAGTTATATAAGGGCATCATTCATACCCTCATTCCGCCGCCCGGGAGCGTGTTACAGGCATTCCGGCCATTAACCCTGCAATATATAAAGCGCTCATAAACTGCCTTTTTCGACGCATAAAGCTGCAAAGAAAGGAAAATCATTTTTCCTTCCGGGGCATTTCTTTTTTAATATTTTTGCCGCCGGGGTTGAAAATCTGATGCATGTAAATAAATAACTACACATATTCATCCGAAAAACTATTGTAAATGAAAGAAGACACTAAGAAGAAGAAAAAGAAGAAGGGTTTCTTTGCCGCGGCCTTCACCAGGGCGTTGGATTTTATAGAAATCGTTGGAAACCGCCTGCCCCACCCGGCAACCATTTTTGCAGGACTGGCAGGGTTGGTCATATTGTTATCCGTAGCCGGCTATTTGTTTAATGTAAGCGCACAGCACCCTGTCGACGGCACGGTGATCAGCGCCCGGAGCTTACTTGCGCCCGATGGGATCAGATGGATGTACACCAATATTTTGGATAACTTCCTGTTTTTCCCTCCGCTGGGCTATGTGCTGGTGGTAATGATCGGCATCGGGGTGGCCGAAGGCTCCGGATTGTTCACCATCATGATCAGGGCGCTGGTGCTGAAATCCCCAAAGAAATTCATCACCGCGGCAATCGTGCTTGCCGGTATTATCTCCCACCTGGCCAGCGAAGCCGGGTACGTGGTGCTTATTCCGCTTGGCGCGATGATCTTTCACGCTTTGGGACGGCACCCCATGGCCGGACTGGCTGCTGCGTTTGTGGGCGTCAGCGGCGGCTTTGGTTCCAATTTCTTTATCGGCTCCATCGATCCTATCCTGGCCGGAATATCCGAATCGGCCGCCGAAATGATACAGCCCGGTATCAGCGTCAATCCCGCCGTGAACTACTATTTTATGTTTGTTTCAAGTTTTCTGGTGGTCATCGTCGGAACCTGGGTCACCGAAAAAATCGTGGAGCCGCGGCTGGGCAAATACGATGGCCCTGCTGAAAAAATAGACATTCAGCAATTGACCGACACGGAGAAGAAAGGCCTGAATTGGGCCGGGGCAGCTTTTCTGTTCACCGTGGCCCTGCTGGCCATTTCCGTGATCCCTGAAAACGGCCTGCTGCGGAATCCCGAAACCAAGGAAGTGCTTAATTCACCGTTCTTCAACGGAATCATCATCGGGATCATGATCTTTTTCTTTATCCCCGGTCTGGTGTACGGCATTGTGGTGAAGTCCATCAAAAACGACAAGGATCTGGTGCGGCACATCACAAAGTCGATGAGTGGCATGGCCGGCTACATCGTGCTGGTGTTTTTCGCCGCACAGTTTGTGTACTTCTTCAATTACTCCAACCTGGGGATCATCTTCGCCATCAAAGGCGCCGACGGGCTTCAGCACATCGGACTGACGGGCCCCGTGCTCATCGTCGGATTCATTACCCTGTCGGCCATCATCAACTTGTTTATGGGCTCGGCTTCGGCAAAATGGGCCATCATGGCGCCGGTATTTATCCCGATGCTCATGCTTATCGATCCGGCCTACCACCCCGGATTAACGCAGGCTGCCTTCAGAATCGGCGATTCGGTCACCAACCTTGTTACGCCCATGATGAGCTATTTCGCGCTGATCGTAACCTTTGCCCAGAAATACGACGAGAAATACGGCATCGGAACCATCATTTCCACCATGATCCCGTATTCGGCACTGCTGTTTATTACGTGGTCGGCCTTATTGGTGGTATGGATGCTGGTGGGCATTCCGCTGGGTCCCGACGGCCCGGTTCATCTGCCATAAGCTGCAACTCCGGCAGGCATCCCGCATGGTCTGCGGGACGCCTGTCGTCTTTAAGGCACTTCCTGCAACGGCACATCCGCTGCAGATTAAAAACATCCCCGGTGCCACGCATAAAGCACGGGATATTTCGCAATGTTTTTACAAAACTTTATCACAACGGCTGCATGTTTTCACGGAATTTTTTATTTTAGCCCGTCAAAAACGTCTTAGCTATGGAAAATGAAAATGATTGGCCCCGGTTTGTTGGTTGGGATTCTCCGAAGATTTTAGTTGTGGGTCCACCTTCAAAAATAAATGAATGATGAATGCAGAACCACAGATTCTTTTAAAGAAAGATTTCCCGGTTGTAAATGCTTATAAGCGCTTACAAACATTTTTGTGCTTCATGCGAATAAGGCCAACGCTCAAACAGGGACATTTGCTTGCACCAACGCAAAAGGCTATTGCTTCGCAAGCAAAAGAGCCTATTTTTAGCCAGCGCTTGAACAGATAAATGACATTAATTAGAATGGATAAACAAAGTAGTCTATAATACCCCCCGTTATTCATACCAGAGGTTAAGGTGAAAAATTTTAACTTTAC
>JBKHBQ010000365.1:0-2733 GCA_046542305.1 Bacteroidales bacterium | reverse complement strand
CCCATAAAATCATACATCGGACCACCTTGCGTGTAGGTGAGACTGGCCCCGTATGCCGTAACAATCCCGCCGGCCGTCATCAGCCCGATAAAGAGGTTGCCGGTGCGGCGGATGCCCAGGCGGTCGAGGATCACTCCGCCCAATACGGCCATCAGCAGGAAAGTATTGGGGATGGAGTAAAACGATACGAACAACCCGAAATCAGAGGAGCTGAAACCAAACTCCGTTTCGAGGGTCCGCTTCAGCGGCGAAATTGCATCATAAAAATAATAGTTGGCTGCCTGCACAAATGCTACCAGGATCAGGATGCCCCAACGGCTCAGCACGGAGTCTTTCAAAGTTTTATTCATCTTTCGGTAAATGTTTAGTTTTCAGCTTTGGCGGCTTGTTGGATATCTTCATGGGTAACGTTCGAAGGCAATTCGAGGCCGTAGCCCGAGGTTTTATCGTCCCATTTCAGAAGCAGGGCGAAGATGAAGCCGATCACGCCGAAGCCTGCAAACATCAGCATGGTGGGCGTGTAATTTAGCCGTGCACCTTCGGCGATCATTTCGGTGGTGACGCCGGGATTCACCACATCGAGGATATATCCCGCCAGGATTGGAACACCGAATAAGCCCAGGTTTTGAAGCGAAAACATGGCGCCATAGGCAGATCCGATGCGCGATTCGGGAACGATCTTGGCCACTGCCGGCCACATGGCTGCAGGCACCAGCGAAAAAGCAATCCCCAGAAGGGCCATCAGGACGTAGACAAAAAACTGGGAACTGGTGAAACTGAAAAACAAATGCACGATGACCAGCATGAGCGATCCATAGATCATCAGCGAGGCGCTTTTGCCCTTCTTATCCACAAAGGCTCCAAAAATGGGTGTAAAAATGATGGTGCCGTAATACAGCACCGAAGCCAGGTCGGCGCTGGCATTTTCGGATAAGCCGTAGCGATGGAAGAAAAAGTCGGGTGCAAATTTTTGAAACGGGAATACGGCGGCGTAAAAAGTCACGCAAAGTGCCGTGATAAACCAGAATGACCTGTTGGAAAGCAGGCGCAGAAAATCGCTGAAGTGGAATTCGTCCTCCTTGTCGAGGAGTTTAATGTTTTGTGCGCTTTGCCTGTCGAGTTTTATATCATAAATCAGGTAAACCAAAAATGCCAGAAATCCGATCAGCAGCAGCATTACGGCAAACCAGATGGGGGCGGTCCAGAAATTTTCCATCACCAGCCGGGGCGATACATTGAACGCCAGTGCTGAACCCAGCCGCGCGATTCCCAGGTTCAGGGCGAATGCCAATGCTATTTCATAGCCTTTAAACCATTTAACCAGGATCTTGCTGGTAACGACAATGCTCGTTTCGGCGCCAAGTCCGAAAATAAGCATCCCCAGAGTCATCATCTTCATTTCAGGGTTGTAATCGGTCCAGAACGAATTCATCAGTTCATAGCCCGGTCCGCCGTTGTGGTAAATATCCGACGCGCCGTATGCCGTCAAAAAAGCGCCGATCAGCATAAAAACTGCAAACATGGTCCCCGTCAGCCTGATGCCCAGTTTATCCAGGATGATGCCGCCGATGATGGCCATCAGCAAAAAAGTATTCGGAAAAGCATAGAAACCCACGATGGTACCGTAGTCGGTGGAGGTGATGTTGATTTTTTCCTGCAAGAGGTTTTTCAGTGGCGAGAGCACATCATAAAAATAATAATTGGCCGCCATCAGAAAACTCACCATCACCAACATTGCCCATCGTGCCGATGGTTTATCGCGTAAGGTTTGCCTAAGTGTTTCCATGAATCTGTTTTTCAAATGAACTTTTAAACCGCCAAATGTACAATTTCTGAAAAAGATTCCGGGCAGAATTTCCTAATTTTGCTTAGCAAATCATTTAAACTTACAAAATTGAAAAATTCCTTTCTGTTCTTGTTGATTATTACAGGCCTGTTTTCATGCTTATCCGTTGGTCGGTTATCTGCACAGATCAGCCGCGGGGGGCTGCCTCCGTCCATCGAGGGTGATATAGAAAACGACCTGTTTCATACAATCGAAATCCCTGCTCCTGATACCGGCAGGCTCCTGGCCGAGGATGATTTTACCGATAAGCACGGCATTGCCATGCGATTTGCGGTTTCCACACCTGTTGAAATTGATGTGCTGAAAGAAGGAACCTGGTCGCGCCCCGACGGCAGCAGCCGCATCTGCCGGCTCGGGATTTCCAGCAGCAAGGCACAGGCGCTGATTTTTTATTACAGCGATTTTTCAATTCCTGAAGGTGCTGAAATATTTCTTTACAGCGACGACAGGAAACACGTGATTGGCGCTTTCGACCATCGAAGCAACCAGAATGGAAAAGGCTTTGCCACAGAAATGGTGTATGGCGAAAAGGTTATCCTTGAATATGTCGAACATCGGAAACCTGCGGAAAGTGCACGCATCATCATCGATGAAGTGGGTTACGTTTATCGAACGGCCGATCATATGTTTCGCTCCCGTGGATTCGGCGGTTCCGACACCTGCGAGGTAAACGTAAATTGCCAGGAGGGAGAAGTATGGCAGGATCAGATCAGAAGTGTGGCGCGAATAATCGTTAAACAGGGATTTGCATCCTTTTGGTGCACCGGATCGCTGGTGAACAACACACGGCAGGATAATACGCCATATTTTCTCACCGCCAATCATTGTGGGCCCAATGCTACGCCGGCAGATCTTGAGAAATGGATCTTTTATTTCAGGTACGAAGG
>JBKHBQ010000077.1:0-15167 GCA_046542305.1 Bacteroidales bacterium | reverse complement strand
GTGAAGCTTAGCGTCTTTCTGCCTTCGTGGCTATTATTCCTTTTGCCACAAAGACACCAATACACAAAGAACTCAGTAAGTTTATGAATTAAACAGGTTAAAAATGGCGGATTTAAAAGAAAATAGCATATTTTTGACACAGAAATATTATTCACAAGGTCCCCAAAGAAATGAAACACTTCCTCAGCCTTTCAATCCTTTTGCTAATTACAGCACGTCTCTTTGCTCAATTGTCCGGGCCGGTCGTTTCCACCCGGGCCGTTTGCGACACCTTTTTCGGTACACCGGTCGAAGACAGATACCGATGGATGGAAAACCTGTCCGGCGAAAAAACCATTGGGTGGTTGCATGAACAAAAACAAACTGCCGGCAAATTCCTCAGAAAGGCTTCAGCTAAATGCAATTCGTATGTAGCCATCGACGAATATTCGTTTGTGCAATATAACGATCCGCAAAAGCAACGCGATTACTATTTTTTTTATGCATACAGGGATAATGTAAGCGAACCTGCGCTTTTCTATCAGCATTCCCTGAACGATGAACCACAAATCCTGGTAGATCCTGTATTCATATCAAAAGGCGACAGAGTTCTTCCCAAGGGCCATGCCATTTCCGGAGATTCAAGGTTACTTGCCTTTCAATACAGCAAAAACGGGAGTGACCTCGGGGAGATCAGGGTAGTGAATATGAAAACGGGAAACCTCAGGGATGATCATCTGACGCATGTGAAGTTTTCGAATATTGCCTGGAAAGACGATGGATTCTACTATTCGGCGTTTCCGGATCAGGGTTTCGAATCAAGCAGCGGACAAAAGATCTGTTACCACAAAATCGGGACAGGCCAAAGCGAAGATGCCGTGGTGTTTAAACGCGATCAGAATCCCGAAGCTTTTTTTACGTGTTTTACCACTTCGGACGAAAGATTTTTAATCATTAAAGAAACGGATAAGAAGAAAGGCGAAGTCAACATATTTTATATCGATTTCGAAAGTCCGCTGCCGGCCCTTCGCCCGCTCATCACGAGGCTTGGGTTGGATGAAAACCTGGAGATTATCGACAATGCAGGCAGCAAACTGATTGCCATCACCTTTAAGGACGTAAACAATGGCATGGTGATAGCCATCGATCCTTCACGTCCGCGCCAGTGGGAAATTATCATTCCCGAATTTGAGAAATCGCTGCTGCTCGAAGCCAAACTGCTGGAACAAAAAATCATCACCACTTATCTTTCCGATCAAAAGGAACACATCACCTTCTTCGATCTGAATGGCAATTCCCTTTACGCCCTCGAATTGCCCTTCGGCTTTTCTGCCAGCGGATTCAACGGCGAAAAAACCGACAAAAAACTGCTCTTCTCCTATTCGGGATACACCCAGCCCCCGGTGGTGTATATTCTCGATACCGACGATTACAACATAAAACCGCTAAAAGCCACGGTGGTAAATTTCGATTTTACCCGTTTTGTGACTAAAGAGCTTGAATACCCTTCGGCGGATGGTACGACGGTATCCCTGTTTCTTGTCCATGATAAGAACATTGATCTCACGCTCCCGCATAAACTCCTGCTAAAAGCTTACGGCGGCTTCGGCAGCATTTCGGTTCCTTATTTTCAACCGGGACTGGTACATTTTCTCAAAAGCGGCGGAATATTCGCCTTTGCCAATATCCGTGGTGGAGGCGACAAAGGAAAAGACTGGGCACTTCAGGGCCGCGGCCCTGCCAAACAGAAATCGTTCGACGATTTTATATCGGCTGCTGAATTTCTTATCAGGGAAGGCTATACCTCCCCGCAACTCCTTGCCATTACCGGCGCATCCAATGGAGGGCTGGTTGTGGGGGCCGCCATGACACAGCGTCCCGAGCTTTTTGCCGTGGCAGTTCCTGTGGTGGCTCCACTTGATATGATCCGCTTCGAAAACTTCACCGTTGGACATTACCATCTGGATGAATATGGAACCGTAACGGATTCGGCGGGATTTTTCAATCTGCTGTCATACAGTCCTTATCACAACATCAAACCAGACATAAACTACCCGGCTACCATGATTATGACCTCATCGCACGACGACCGGGTGCCGCCATTTCATTCATATAAATTTGCCGCTGCACTGCAAAACCGCGATGCACAGCTAAATCCGGTAGTTTTACGTGTGGAAGAAGATGCAGGGCACTATGGTGCGATGGGCAGCATTAAAAGCGGCCTGCGTGAAGAAGCGGCTTTGTATGATTTTATCCTGTACTGCCTTGACGAAAAATAGAAAGTACTTTACACGAGGCGCTCTCCGTCGATATAAAACCCATCCGCTTTTTCGGGAAATAGAGTGAGCAATCCCCTGATCTTCGCCATCTCGGGATAGGGAAAAGGATAATACCAGACAAAATTCTTAAATTCTTTTCCGTCGATCATTACCGAATAATAGGAGGCCCTTCCTTTATAGGGGCACTCGGTATGCAGGCTGGTAGGTTTGAGCAAATCCATGCGCACATCGGCAGGTTTCAGGTAATACCTGGGAGGCGCTCCGGTTTCGAAAAGGATCACCGGAGCGTGGGACTCAGCCAATGTATGTCCGCCGATATCCACGCGCACATGCTGCGAACTGTACCGGATGTCGATGCGCGAGTACGGGTCGCGCGGATGCGCATACACCACCTCATCCTCCTCCATCCATTTTTCCATGGCATCCCATTTAAATGCGATATAGTTGCTGATACCGGCAGGCGCATCCTGTGCAGGGGTTTCGTAACACCAGGCGGCATTTTGCACTGAATCACCGCCGGCTTCAACATGCCAATAGCTTGCGGTGCCATAATCCTCAGATTTGGTGGTTTTGGTACCGCGTTTCAGATAATCAAGCTTTACATCCTCCTTGGGAAAATAGTAAACCGGTGGCATTTCGCGCATCAGCATCACGTGCCTGCTGTCGGCTATATATTTATCGCCGAACCGCACCCTGATCCATTTTGGTACCGCTATCCATTTGGGTTCTTTGGCCGGGGGTACCGGCTGGTATTTCGTTTTCTGGTTTTCTGAATCTTTCATAGTTGCTAGACTTTATTAATATTCTTGCAATTTTGCGGTTTGTATTTTTCTGGCAACACACTACGAGCACATCAACGGCTTTGTAGAACAACATCTACAAAGCTGGACAGAAGACAGTTTCATCCACTTTTCCAAATCATTTATCCGTTGGGTTATTAACCATATCATAACGTGAAGCAATGAACCATGCTGCACCTCCGAGCGAAAGATCCTTCAGCAGGCTGTTCATGGATTGCTGCATGGCCTGCTGATCGGCTGCATTGATCATTCCGGGCAGGTGAATGGCCACCACAAAAATAAAAAGCAATATTCCCAAAAGGATCATCGCCAGCCTCACCTGGATTTTAAACACCGCAGCAATTCCCGCCAACACCAGCGCAATGCCGGTGATGATCACCAAAACATCGGCCAGCGGCCAGCCGCTTAAAACACCCTGGGCCATGCCTTCGGTCCTGAAAAAATGGAATGTACCAAAAACAATAAATGGCAATCCGTATAAAATCCTTCCTAAAATTCCGATTACTTTCATAATTATATGTTTTTTAACCAATAACCTGACCAAACACCATTCCTTTATTCGGCACCTTCATCCCTCAGGGTTTCAGAGGCTGTCACTGCGGTAGATACTGTAACTGTCAGTGGGATTCAAGTTGTAGACATTTCTCTTCATCCCATACAGGTTTTGATATACATTAATTCATGCAAGAGCCCATGAAATCAGATTTACAGAAGTGAAAATGCAAATTGGCAAGACTACAATGGCACAGTCTTTCGGGATACGTTGCAAAATCGATGATCATGGACACCATTGTCTGGCTGAAAAATGTAATAAAGAAATATCCCAGCGGTGATAAGGAGATCACAGCCCTTAACGAAACTTCGCTGGAAGTGAACGGCAAGGAACTGATGCTGATCATCGGGCCTTCGGGTTCGGGTAAAACCACACTGTTGTTGATTTTGGGCGGCATAGAAGCTCCCACTTCCGGTGAAGTAACCTTTAAAGACCGGAAGCTGAACGAATTGTCCGAGGATGAACGAACAGATCTACGTCTGCACAACATCGGTTTTGTCTTTCAGAACATCAACCTGATCAAGCCGCTGAAGATCGTCGAAAACGTAAGCTTTCCCGCGCGAATGGTTCATGATGACACAAAAAAAGCCAGGCAAATAGCCGAAGAGGTGGTAAAGAAAATCGGACTCGGAGAAAAACTAAACAATTATCCTGAAGAACTTTCAGGCGGCGAACAGCAGCGAATTGCCGTGGCAAGGGCATTGGTAACCAACCCTTCGCTACTGCTTTGTGATGAACCCACCGCATCGCTCGACAAGGATTCGCTCGATACCGTAATGAAGGAACTGAAAAAATCGGCCGAAGATGGCAAGGCTGTGGTGGTGGTTTCGCATGACAAAAGACTGGAAGACTATGCCGACCGGATTATTGAAGTGGTGGACGGAAAAATAAAAAACGAATCATGAAACAATTGAAACTGCATCTCTTCATCGTTCCTACAATGCTCTTTCTGATGTTTTCGTGCAATAACGAAGATAAAAACAGGAAGGATAATAATACCATGGACCCTGATTCGGTGAAGGTGATTTCGGGATACGGCCGTGTGGGCGCCTATAATGAGATCACCGGAATTACCTCCGAAGTAAACGGATTGGTGAAGGAAATTTATCATGAAGAAGGAGATACCGTACGTGAGGGCGACGCCATTTTTTCGCTGCGCCACCAGGATGCACAAACGATGCTCAGCCGGTTATCCGCCGAAATCAGTTCTGCAGAATTAGCTATAGATATCACGAAACAAACGCTTGAAACCGCCAAAAAAACCGCTGAGAATAAAGAAACCCATTTTCAGCGCGTGAAAAAAGCTTTTGAAGACGGAACCCAAAGCAGGCAAGGTGTAGATAACGCCCGGCTTCAGATGGAACAGGCACAGGGGCGGACAGATGAACTTCAGTTGCAAATCCGTCAACAAAGGCATGATTTGCAGAGCCTTCGACAGCAATACCGGCAGCGTGAACTCGACCTGGAAAAGCATTTCATCAAAGCTCCGGGCGACGGCATCATTCTCGATCTTGATATCGATCGCAATGATGCGGTGAAGGCGCTGCAGCCGGTAGGTGAATTCCGCTATGCGGGACCGGCCGCCATCGAGGCCGAAATCGACGAATTGTATGCCGCCCGGATCGACAGCGGCCAGCAGGCCTATGCCATCCCTTACGGCCGCAGCGATACCGTAGCCTGGGGCACCCTCACCCAAACCTCACCGCAGCTATCGCAAAAATCGATGTTTTCGGATGAATCCACAGGATTCCTCGACCGCCGTGTTCGGACGGTGGAGATCAGGATCGATTCCACGGCCGGCGAAATCCTAATAGGCCAACGCGTAAATGTTTTTATTAAAACCAGGTAATATGCTGAAAATCGCTTTCCGGTTTATGATGTACGATAAGTCGAAAACCCTCGGAGCCGCTGTGGGTGTGGTGGTGGCGATCTTTCTGATCGGACAGCAGACGGGTATTTTCCTGTTCCTTACGGGATTAATGGATGCGCTGGTGGAAAACACGGAGGCAGACATCTGGATTGTGGGCGAAAACGTGGAAGATGTCAACAGCCTGTCGGGCATCGATTTCAGGAAGGGCAACGAGGCCCGCTCCATCGAAGGCGTGGAAAAAGTATATCCGCTGGTGATCTCCGGCAGCACCTTGCGGATGCGCAACGGCAAGAGCACACCGGTAACCCTGATCGGCTCGCTGGCGCCGGAATTTGTCGGCGGCCCCTGGAACATTGCCAAAGGCGACATCCGCCAGCTCGTAAATCAGGGCGGCGTAGCTATCGACCTGTACGATCTGAACACGCTCGGCGATATTAAGCTGGGCGATGAAATTTCGTTGGGCGGCAAACTGGTGGAACTGAAAGCCATTACCAAAGGCGCACGCGGATTCGGCGCCACCAATGTATATACAAACATCAGTCTGGCACGTGAGATCGGGGGTTTTCCGGCATACGAAGTCAGTGCATTTCTGGTGAATGTAAAGCCGGGTGTTTCCCACGAAAAAGTCGCTGCCAGGATCAATGCCAATGTTTCAGGAATCAGGGCCTATACCAAAGATCAGTTCAGTTGGTCCACCGTAACCAAAATCCTGCAGGAAGGCGCCATCGGCGAATCCATCGGTTCGTTGATTATTTTTGCCATTGTGGCCGGAAGTGTCATCATTGGTCTGACGCTGTATTCAGCCGCCATCGACCGCATCGACGACTATGCCACCATGAAGGCCATCGGCACCCGGCAAAGCGTTATCACAAAACTAATTCTGCTACAGGCAGCCATCATCGCGGTGGCGGGGTTCATCGTCGGCAGCCTGCTGATCCAGGCATTCCGCTGGGCTGTGGAAGGATCGGGGCTCCGGTTCTCCTTCTCATGGTATATCTGGCTGATCTTCCTCGTGGTCACCCTCATCATTTCACTGTCGGGCGCCTATTTCGCATCAAAAAGCATCAGAAAAGTAAAACCTTCAAAAGTATTTTAAACCATGTTCAGAATTGTTGCCATCCTGCTGATCCTTTCACTTTGTCGCCACGCCTCCGCACAATCCGGTGAGGTAATGACGCTTGAAGAAGCCGTGGATTACGGCCTGGAGCATCACACCGGCATTTCCATCAGCGAAAAACAAATCAGCTACCGCGAATGGCAGGTCATGAGCGAAAAAAGCGGATATCTGCCCCACATCCGGTCGTCGGCCGATTACCGGTACAACACCAACCTTCCGGTGACCATCATCCCTGCGGAGGCCTTCGGCGGCGGACAAGCCGGGCCGCGCGAGATCAAGATGGGGACAAAGAATGTGATTCAGGCCGGCATCGACGTGGAACAGCCCATCTACGATCCGGTGACGATATCGGGGATCAGGGAAGCCGAAATCCGCACCGATATGGCACAAGCGGATGTTTTGCAGGTGCGCAAAGAAGTGGTGCTTCAAATCAAGCGCGCCTACTACCAGGTGGTGTTCAGCAAAGATAAGCTGCGGATTTCGCAGGATCTGGAGCGAAGTTACAACCGGCTGCTGGAAATTGCAGGCGACCGGTTCGATCACGACCTGACCAGCGCCATGGCTGTGGAAGAGGTAAGGCAAAAGCAGGAAAACCAGTCGATGGAAGTGGAGATCAACCGAATGAACCTTCAGAACAACCTGCAGCGGCTAAAACTGGCCATGGAATATCCGGCCGGAAAAAACCTCCGGGTAGCCGACACCAGCGTGTATCAACTCATTGACAACTTCAACGCGGCAGGCCCCGGCAACTTCGAATACAAAAAACTTCCCGAATACCGCAAAATCGAACTGGAACTGTTGCTCAACAGCGAACAATCCGAAGGAGTCGATGCACAATACCTTCCCAGCCTCAATGCCTACGGATTTATAGGGGCCGATTATTACGACGATGCCCTCAGCCCCACCGGCAACCATGAACGCTGGTTTCGCCACAGCTACCTCGGTGCGCGGCTGCAAATCCCGATCTTCGACGGCTGGAACAAAAACCGGCAGCGGCAGGCACTGAATATCCTCAACCGGCAACTCAACGCCGAACGCGAGAAACTGGCCTACACCCTCCAGACCCGCGAAGGCATCCTCGGTGATGCCGTGGCCATAGCCACACAGCGCGCCATCTCCAAAAAAAATGATTACCAGTGGGCGCTCACCCAATACGAAACCCAAATCGCTGATTACAACAACGGCCTGGCCGGCTACCGCGACGTGGTGCAGGCCGGCCTCGACCTGCAGATCCGGCAGCAGGAATACCTCGCCGCCATGCTCGAGGTGCTGATGAGCAGGCTGGATTATGAGGAACTGACGGGGAATTATGATTGAGGGAGTTTTTCAAGTAAGCTTTATAATCAAATAAACTGCAAATAACCTGGAGTTCTATTTGCAGATTTCCTTTAGCACAATACATTCAAATGGCTTATTTGGTGTTTATTTCGGGTTTCAGTGTCCTTGTGGCGTTTAAAGTATCAAAGGAGCGAAACAATCCGATTGAGTTTTTTGATCAATAATCTGTTACTCATGATTCACAAATTGAATCCGGAAGACCTCAAAGCAAAAAAAAATCCTCATGATCATCTTGCGACTATCTTTTGAACTACAAAGAAAACTTCTAATCTAACACTAGAAAAAATTTTACAAATGACTTGCTTTCAAATATTTTTTTCACTATACTTGCACGGCCAAAAAAAAAGCTTAACCGATAGAACTGACATATGCGCCACTTTATCTATAAAATAATATCCCCCCCCCGAAAATACACTTTTTTTTACGGAGCAAATAGTTTCAGGTTTATCAACCGGATCAATAAAAAGACTTTTACTCAACCATTTAAAATTCATTTCACGTAATGAGGATGACATTTTCTATCAGGGAAAAAACAAATTTATTTAATTTAACCACCTATTTTGGGGCATTCATTATCCAAAATATCGGTGGTTTATTTTTGGTCATTTTAAGTATTTCTTTAATTTTTTAACTAATATCTAAAAACAATGAAAAAAATAATATTTCTCTTTACTTTACTATTTACCCTTTCATTTATGCCATTCAAAACTCTGGAAGCAATCCCAGATGAATGTTTTGTTTATGAAATGAGATGTTTCTCATCAGGAATTACACACTATGTTGTTATATGTGACTTGGATGATATCACTGCTTGGGATGAAATCCTTTGTCATAATAATGATTAACATTGCTCTTAATACTGTCTGATTTCACATGAATCAGACAGTATTATTACATATCAGTTAAAAAATTTTGCACGGAACAAAAATTAAAAATTATGCGAATACTTATTATAGGAATGTTTTTCTTTTTGTACATATTTTCGAATGGCCAGATATTTTCTAATTATATCATCGATGAAATCGAGCCGGCAAAACTCATCGTTACCTATTCACTCGAATACCAGCAGGATTCATTATTTCCGGATTATACAAGGCAGGAGGATATGCGCTTGATGATCGGAGATTCGGTTAGTCTTTTCGTAAGCGACCTCGCCTTTATCATGGAAAAGGATTTCAGGAGTATCATTACCCATGAACAGGTTCAGGAATACATCGATAATAAACCTGCGTTGGCACGTTTCTATTACAGGATTTACAAAAACCTTCCTTCCGAATATTTAACATTCACAAATCGTGTTGACCCAAATCGCCTTAAGTACACAGAACCACTTAATAACATCCAGTGGGAGCTAACCGAAGAAACAACCAAAATTAAAAATTACACGGCGCAAAAAGCCACCTGTGAATACGGCGGCAGGAAATGGGTGGCATGGTTCACACCGGAAATCCCTTACAGCGACGGGCCCTACAAATTTCACGGCCTGCCGGGATTGATCCTTGAAATGCACGACACGAAAAACCATTATGTGTTCAATTTGATTTCCATCGTGAAACCCACGGACAGTCCCATGATCGAATACCTTGATAAAGACTACATAGAAACCACAAAACAAAAATACCTGAAGGCAAAATATACTTTCGATACAAATTTGGATAAATGGGCCAGGGAACGTGGCGCCGGTGCCGATGTGCAGCAAAAAGCAGCCAAAGTATCGAAGGAGCGAAACAATCCGATTGAGTTTTTTGACAAATAATCTTTTGCCAATGCCCCACAAATTGAGTCCCGGAATGAAGCGCGCTTTTCTGTTTATCATTTTATTTTGTGCCGTCAGTTTAGTAAGCGGGCAGGTAACCATTGAAGGGAAGGTGGCCAATACCACAGGCAAACCTTTATCACGGATCAATATTCTGGTTTATCATCCTGTCGGAGATATCCTGATCGGTTTTGGTGTAACCGACGAAAACGGGCACTACACAACCACCGTGAAGCATGATGCCGACAGCCTGAAAATAAAACTGAGTGCCATACAGTACCGAAACATCGTGAAAATGGTTCCGAACACTTCACAACGGCTGGATTTTGAAACGGTGCAGGAAGAACAGGAGTTGTCGGGGGTGACCATAAAAGCAAGCGCCGTGGAGCAGCGGGGCGATACCCTGAGTTTTCTTGTCGATCGCTTTTCGCGAAAGGAAGACCGAACCATCGAAGAAGTGCTGCGCCGCATCCCGGGTGTTGAAGTAGAACCGTCAGGCAGGATTTTATACCAGGGCCTGCCTCTGGAAAAATTTTATGTGGAAGGGCTGGACCTGACCGATGGCCGCTATGCGGTGATCAGCCAAAACCTGCCGCAGGAATCGGTAAGTACGGTAGAAGTGATGGAGAACCATCAGCCGGTAAAATTGCTCGAAGACAAGGTTTCCTCGCACCGTGCATCGATGAACCTTAAATTGAAAAAAGGCGTTGCCGCCACCGGCACCGCAGAAGCAGGAGCAGGTGCGGCACCCTTACTTTGGAAGGTAAACTTTACCCCCATGTTTTTTACGAAAAATTTTCAGGCCCTTACATCCTATCAAAGCAATAACGCAGGTTACGACCTTTCGTCAAAATTTAATATCCTCACCATTGAGGATTTGAATTCCGGCGCCGACAGACCATCGAAAAAATATGGTTTACTGAGTGTTCTTCAATTGCAAAATCCTCAAATCAATACACAACGCTACCTCGACAACAATGTGCATTTAGTGAACCTCAACTCGCTGCAAAAGCTCAACAACGATTTTCAGTTGCGCTGCAACATTCATTACCTCAACGACTGGCAAAAGGAAAAATCATCACTTAAACAGGCGATTTTTACACCTTATGACACCATTGAATTTTTAGAAATGTATGACAACTCGTATTTTAAAAATGAGCTGAGAGGCGATATCACGCTGTACAAGAATGCAGAAAGACAATATTTCGAAAACACCACATCCTTTAAATCGGGATGGAACCACGATCGGGGGGAAATCTTTCCGGGAAACGGGTCTATTCAACAAACCCTTGATAAGCCGGCATTTTCACTTTCAAACGAATTGCAATCGCTGAGTGCCATCGGAAATCAGTTGATGGAATTCAATTCGTACCTGTTTTACGATCATCATCCTCACCAACTTAAAGTGAAGCCAGGACAATTCGAAGCCATTATAAACGAAGGCATGTCCTATGGACAATCCACCCAGGAAACTGACATGACCCGCATTTTTGCCGACCATTCGGCCGGATTCATCATCGGATGGAAAAAGTTTTCCCTTTCACCGAAAACCGGATTTACTTACCAGCAAAATACCCTGGAAAGCCGGTTGTTTGCCACACCCGAAAACGGGCAGCCGGCATCAGTACCGGTATTCAGCAATCACCTGGATGAATTCTACACCAACCTGTACCTGCGCACGGAAGCACAATACAAAAGCGGCAACTTCGTGCTGAAAGGTGGAATACCACTTGAATGGAAACGGGTAAAAATTGAAGACCGGCTGTCGGAGATCGACCAGCGGCTATCGGGGGTTTATATAAGTCCTCATGTTACCGCAGATTTAAAGTTTTACCATTTCTGGCGAATCAGGGCTTCATGGAATTATAAAAACCAGCCGGATCATCAAAGGACTCCTTACTACAATTATATCCTGCTGAATTATCGAAACCTCAATAAAAATACAGCTCATATTCCCGTAAACCGTCGTCACAGCATTTCTACAAAACTGGCTTACAACAATGCAGTGACCTTTGTATCCGGCTCACTAAGCTACGTTTATAACATTGTGCATTCCAACCTGCTTTACAGTGCCGAAATCGACACCGCCGGAGCCACAGTGCGAAAGGCATTGGATATGCCCAACGATACTTATTCACAAGGATTATACGGTCATTTCAGCAAGTTTTTCCTGGATGCCAAATCAACCTTGTCACTTAAAATATCAGCCAATATTTTTAAAAGCCAGGCACTGATTAATTCAAATTTGTTCGACACAAAAACGGTGTTTTATCAAATTACACCAGGGCTGAGCGTAAAGGTGTTTTCCTGGTTGAATACGGATTACAATTTTCAGTCGGAATTCATCAATACCTTTACCGGTGATGAAGAGAGAAACGCCATCGTTTTTTTAAAGCACTTTTTAAAAGTGTTCGCCTTCCCCCATCACAACCAGATGGTCTACCTTGGCGCCGAATATTATGAACTTGAAGGTGAGAACAATTATTTCCTCGACTTTTCCTACCGATATACAATTGGCGGCACCAAAACCGATCTTGAATTCACCTGGAATAACATCCTGAATCAAAAGGAATACGTATCCTATTCGGCGGGAGGATCTTTCGTATCCGAATACATTTACCGGCTCCGGCCCTCGCAGGTATTACTCTCGGTGAGGTTCAGGTTTTAGCTGTTCGATTTTTTTTACTTTCGCATGCTTTAATTCTGTTTTATCAGGTGCAATACTTTAATAAACCCTTCACAGGATTTGTCGGCTTTAACCCGAAAACGGGAATTTTTTTGATCCTGATTTTCGGGGCAATCCGTTTTTTGCTGGTGCTGGGCGCCGCCAAAACCGGCAATTTCAGCCTGGTATCCATGGTATTTTTGATGATGTGGATCACGCCTTTTCTGCTACTGAACAAAGCTGGGAGGCGGCTGACGGGAATACGGAGCAGTCGTTCGGGCGGATGGCTCCTGCTGTCGTTTCTGTTTGGAATAGCAGCCTGCGGGGTGGTATTTTGTATTGGCTGGTGGCTTTTCGGGCATCAGCCCGAAAACTGGTTTGTGTACATCGCCGGCACCTACAACCTGCCCGAAGAGGCGCTGACCGGTCAGAACAAAATTGGTTTATTTCCTGATTTTTGCCGCAATCGGGATGACCTTCAGCCCTATTGGCGAGGAACTGATGTACCGCGGATTGATCCATCAGGCATTTGTACCACGGTTCGGCGAAAACGGAGCCTCCGTGATCGACAGCTCTGCCTTTGCCCTCACCCACCTGGCGCATTTCGGCGTCGTTTTCATCGGCGGAACATGGCAATTTTTGTTAATCCCCGCATTATTCTGGATGATCCTGATGTACCTGAGCAGCCGGCTATTCTTCGTGTGCAAGGCAAAATCGGGTTTCATTCTCGGGGCCATCATCAGCCATGCAAGGTTTAACCTCGCAATGACGTGGTTTATCTTTTATTACATTTTCTAACCAGGCGGCTGCTCCGGATTCGAAACACGGACTATTTAATTTGCAATCCACAAGGTTCTTGGAGTTAAATTACAGCATCTTATCACATCAAAACCAAACCCTCACCACCACTTAGACTCAATAAAAATTAAGCTGTCAGGGGGTAAAAAACATTCGTATCGAACTCACGTTAATGCTAAAAACCGTACTTTCGTGCATTCAAAAAAATCTGATTTAAAAACAGTTAAAAATAAATGATTTATGGCTAAAGTTCAAGGAGCTATAGTAGTTGACAGGGAGCGTTGCAAAGGATGCGAAGTGTGCATTCCGGCATGTCCCACCAACGTCATCGAACTGGCAAAAGAAGTAAATAGCAAGGGGTATCATTATGCTTACATGGCCAACCCCGAAGCTTGCATCGGCTGCGCCAACTGCGCCATTGTATGCCCCGACGGCGTTATTTCGGTTTACAAAGTGAAGAAATCTGCTTAGTACTAAAAAAAAGACATCAAAAATTAAGATAAAAAATGGGTGAATTAAAATTAATGAAGGGAAATGAAGCGATAGCCGAAGCCGCCATCCGCGACGGCGTGGACGCTTATTTCGGTTATCCCATCACGCCCCAGAGCGAAGTCATCGAATACCTGATGATGGAACAGCCCGAAGAGCGCACCGGCATGGTGGTGCTGCAGGCCGAGAGCGAGTTGGCCGCCATCAACATGGTGTACGGCGCTGCTTCGGCCGGAAAGAAGGTGATGACCACCTCCTCCAGCCCCGGCATCAGCCTCTATCAGGAAGGAATTTCATACATTGCAGGCGCCGAGCTGCCCTGCGTTATTGCCAACATCGTGCGCGGCGGCCCCGGACTGGGAACCATCCAGCCCTCACAGGCCGACTACTTTCAGTCGGTAAAAGGCGGCGGACACGGCGACTACCGGTTGCTTACCCTCGCCCCCGCGTCGGTACAGGAAATGGCCGATTTTGTGGAACTGGGCTTCGAAATTGCATATAAGTACCGCGGCCCGGTGATGATCCTCTCCGACGGAATGATCGGCCAGATGATGGAAAAGGTGGAACTGAAAGACCAGAAGCCCCGCCTGACCCAGGAAGAAATCATCGAAAAATACGGAAAGTGGGCCACCACCGGAAAAACCAAAGACCGCGAACGCAATATCATCACTTCGCTCGACCTGGATTCGGCAAGGCAGGAACAGCACAACCACCACCTGCAGGAAAAATACAGGCAGATGGAAGCCGAAGAAGTTCGCTACGAAACCTTCAGCACTGAAGATGCCGAATACCTCATCGTAGCCTACGGCTCCAGTGCACGTATCGCTCAGAAGTCGATTAAGGAAGCCCGCGCCAAAGGCATCAAAGCCGGACTGCTCAGGCCGATCACCCTCTATCCGTTCCCGGTGAAACCGCTCAGGGAAATGGTACCGCAGCTTAAAGGAATCCTTTCAGTGGAAATGAGTGCCGGACAAATGATCGAAGACATCAAACTGGCAGTGGAATGTAAAGTGAAAGTGGAGCATTTTGGCCGCTATGGCGGGATGATCCATTCACCCGAAGAAGTGCTTCAGGCACTAGAACAAAAAATTATTGGAGGTTAATAACATGGACATCAACGATATCATCAAAGAAGAAAATCTGGTTTACACCAAAACCGATCATATGACGGAGAAGGTGTTGTCGTATTGCCCGGGCTGCGGCCACGGCACGGCACACCGGGTGATTATGGAAGTGCTTGAAGAACTGGGCGCCCAGTCTGAAACCATCGGCATTGCACCGGTGGGCTGTTCTGTGCTGGCATACGAGTTTATGAACATCGACATGATCCAGGCAGCACACGGACGAGCACCCGCCGTCGCCACCGGCGTTAAGCGGGTATATCCAGAAAAATTCGTCTTCACATACCAGGGCGACGGCGACCTGGCGGCCATCGGCACAGCCGAAACCATTCACGCCTGCAACCGTGGCGAGAATTT
Source organism: Bacteroidales bacterium (assembly GCA_046542305.1). GTDB lineage: Bacteria > Bacteroidota > Bacteroidia > Bacteroidales > 4484-276 > JBKHBQ01. The sequence continues at coordinate 45 of JBKHBQ010000077.1, read as the reverse complement.
CACCATCATCTTCATCAACAACGGCATTTACGGCATGACCGGCGG
>JBKHBQ010000364.1:0-2739 GCA_046542305.1 Bacteroidales bacterium | reverse complement strand
AGAAAGGCCCTGGATCGGGAAAGCGATATCCTCGTAAAAATGGACGGCGACGGGCAAATGGATCCACAACACCTTACACAACTCCTCGGGCCGCTGGTACATAACAGGGCCGGCTACAGCAAAGGGAACCGGTTTCACGATTTCAACGCGCTGAGGCAGATGCCGGGCATAAGGCTGATGGGCAACAGCCTGCTGTCGTTTTTGGTGAAAAGCTGCTCGGGTTACTGGCAGATCATGGATCCGGCCAACGGATATACCGCCATCCGCTCAGAGGTGCTTCGCCGGCTGAACCTTGATAAAATTGCCAACAGGTATTTTTTCGAAACGGATATGCTTATCCGGCTCAATGTACTGAATGTACCGGTTGCAGATGTGCCTATCCCCGCCAGGTACGGCGACGAGAAAAGCTCGCTCAGCATCCGAAGGCACCTGATCTCCTTTCCTTTCCTGCTTTTCAGGGGCATGGTGCGGCGGTTCGTTTTAAAGTATCTGATCTATGATTTTAACATGGCCTCGGTGTACGTACTGGCAGGCCTGCCCATGGTGGCGTGGGGCATTATTTTCGGGCTGTACCACTGGATCGTGAATGCAGCAGCCGGCATCCCCACACCCACCGGCACGGTAATGCTCGCCGTTTTGCCGCTCATCCTCGGCACGCAGTTCCTGATCGCCGCCATCAATATCGACATCGAATCGAGCCCACGTGTGAAGGATTAATACCGGCATCCGGGAATGCGCTTTGGTTTTGTAATGAATTAGCAGAATAATTGTTATCAAAGTTTCTTATTAAAACACACCTTTCATTTTATTTGATTATAGATTGAAGATTAACGATTTACGATTTAAGATCTGCTGCACCAGCTTGCCTCAACGGCCTGCCTCCCCGGCAAGGCGGCGGTACAGCGCTATTTTAATACATTGCGTCCCTAACGGGACTTGCCCACAATTGGGGTCATATTTTTTTCTACCTGTATGTTGCCCCTCTGGGGCAGTCCCGTCAGGGACAAAATACAGGCAGAGAGCATGTTCCATTTTAAATGTAAGTCCCGTTAGGGACGAAACAAAAAATTTCGCGGACAGTAGTGAATAATAATCATGAAAAACTTTGTGAATTCTTCGTGCCGTCGTGGCTTAGTGGCATTTTTAGCGAAGCGTACCCACCTCGTCTGCGATTCACCGAAGGGTATGAATTAATCAGCTAAATGGTTACTTTTATCGCTTGAAAATATCCACCGGAAATCTTACTGAAGCCGCATGGAAGCAAAAGACAAACACACCCCATTTCTGAAATCGGCGCTGACGCCCGACAGCGAACTGATGCCATCCGGAAAGTTCCCCGGCTGGATAAGGGAGAAAAACGAGCAGGTTCATGTAAAGATCAGCAGGGTTCCGTTTGCTGAGCTGCGCGAATGGAAATTCGACGATAAAACGGGCAACCTCGTGCATAGCTCCGGCAGGTTCTTTTCGATAGAAGGCATCCGCATCCACACCAACTGGGGAAAGGTGTCCCGGTGGGAACAGCCCATAATCAACCAGCCGGAAGTGGGATTCCTGGGCATCATCGCCAAAAAAATCAACGGGGTGCTTCATCTGCTGATGCAGGCCAAGATCGAGCCGGGCAACATCAATATCGTACAGCTCTCCCCCACCCTGCAGGCCACCAAAAGCAACTACTCCATGGTGCATCGCGGCAAAAGGCCGCTGTACCTCGAATATTTCAACGGGGAGAAAAAAATGGTTACGCTGCTCGACCAGTTGCAATCGGAACAGGGCGCACGGTTCCTGAAAAAGCGCAACCGCAACATGATCGTCGAAATCGGTGAAAATGAAGAAATTCCGGTGCACGATAATTTCTGCTGGCTCACCCTGGGGCAGATCAAGCATTTCCTGCAGTACGACAATCTGGTGAACATGGACACCCGCACGGTGATCTCGGGCATTCCCTTTGGCTCGTATCCGCAGGATGTGCTGGATTTTTACGCGATGCTGGCCCCCGACGGGCACACCGGCAACGGCAGGGAATTGGGATTGCTCATTTCCACCCTCGATCACAGCCGGCACCTGCACGGCACCGACGAAGTCATTTCGTGGATATCGGGGCTCAAGTCGCGGTACGAACTCGAGGTGGAGCGCATTCCGCTGAAATCCGTAAAGAATTGGAACATCGGCGAAACGGAAATCTATCATGACGATCGCAAATATTTTTCAGTGATCGGGGTGAATGTGGAGATTGGCAACCGCGAGGTACGCTCGTGGGACCAGCCGCTTATCAGGGCTGCGCAGGAAGGCATCATCGCTTTTATTGTAAAAAGGATCAACGGCATACATCATTTCCTGGTGCAGGCCAAACTCGAAGCCGGCAACTTCGACATTATCGAACTGGCGCCCACTGTGCAGTGCCTCACCGGAAACTATCGCAAAGGCTACAACGAATACGATGTGATGTTTCTGCATGAGGTGCTCAATGCGAGGCCGGAACAGATCTGGTATGCCAGCCGGCAGAGCGAGGAAGGCGGGCGCTTTTACCGCGAGCAAAACAAAAACATGATCATCGAGGCCGGGTCGGATTTCCCCGCCGACGTCCCCGAAAACTACATCTGGATGACGCTGAACCAGCTCAAGGTGTTCATCAAATACAACAACTACCTCAACATAGCCGCCCGCAGCCTGATTGCGGCGGTGAAGTTTGTGTGATGGTGTGTGCCTTAAAGCCCCGAAGGAGAATGCGCATCACCAGGC
>JBKHBQ010000076.1:0-15213 GCA_046542305.1 Bacteroidales bacterium | reverse complement strand
CGAGGATATCGTGCAGGGACGCGGCATCATGGAAAACTGCATATTCATTCAGCGGCGATACGAACAAAAAGGTATGTTGAAACCCACCGATTCGCTGAAGATCATGAAGAATGTGTGGGGAAAAGATAAATTCGATCACGATTAAAACTGATAAAAAATGAGAGTAAACGACCTTGTAAAAGCACTCGGGCTGAAAATATTCAGCGGCGCAAACGGTTTGGACCGCCACATCAGCGGCGGGTATTCCAGCGATCTGTTGAGCGACGTAATGGGACACGCCCGCGAAGGAAACATCTGGATTACGCTCCAGACGCATAAAAATGTGATGGCCATCGCCTCCCTGAAAGATCTGGCTGCCGTAGTGCTGGTTAAAGGAAACAAACCGGCCGATGATACCATTGAAAAAAGTGAGGAAGAAAATATCCCCATCCTCGGAACCGATCTGCAGGCTTTCGAGATTAACGGAAAAATCTTTGAACTGCTGAACCTCAAATCACGGCAGTCGATCCACTGATCATGAAAACCTACCGCGCCGATTTGCATATCCATACCGTGCTTTCGCCCTGTGGCGACCTGGAGATGAGCCCCGAAAACATTGTAGCCGCAGCAAAAGCAAAGAACCTGGATATCATCGGCATTACCGATCACAATTCCACGAGACATTGCCGGCTGATCAGCAAACTGGCAGGCGAACAGGGGATATTTGTGCTTTGCGGTGCCGAGATCACCTCGGAAGAAGAGGTGCACTGCCTGGCGTTCATGCCTGATTTCGCAGCACTCGATAAACTCCAGGACTACCTGGATGCACATCTGCCCGACATTAAAAACGATGTGAATAAATTCGGCTATCAGGTTCAGGTGGATGAAGAGGAAAACATCATTTATGAAGAGGAAAAACTGCTGATTTCGGCCATCGATCAAAATATCGATGAAATCGCGGACTTCGTTCAAGTCCACGGCGGAATCTTTATTCCGGCGCATATCAACCGTCCCATGTTCGGACTGATCAGCCAGCTTGGATTCGTTCCTCCGGATCTCAGATATGATGCCCTGGAAATTTCGAGGCATGTTACCCGCGAGGGTTTCCTTGCGGAGCATCCATATCTTGCTTCATCTGTTATCATCCGAACTTCGGATGCCCATTTCCCTGAAAACCTGGGGGAAGTTTTTACCACTTTCGAGCTGGAGGCGCCTTCATTCGATGAGATTCGCATGGCGATGAAAAATAACCGGGGCAGAAAAGTAATTCCCTGATTTTTTTTACATCTTTGCCCCATGAAAGAACTTTCGCTGCATATCCTCGACATCGCGCAGAATTCCATCCGCGCCGACGCCAGCCATATCCGCATCAGCATCAGGGAAAACTCCGAAACCAATCAGATGGAAATCGAAATTCATGATAACGGACGCGGCATTGCCGAAGATATCCTGCCGCAGGTTACCGATCCGTACCATACCAGCCGCAAAACCAGGAAAGTGGGAATGGGCCTGCCGCTGCTTAAGCACAGCGCCGAACAGGCAGGCGGAATATTGAGTATTCGGTCGGAAAGGGGAAAAGGCACCACCGTACAATGCAATTTTGTGCTTGACCACATAGACAGGCCGCCGCTCGGCGACATCGCAGGGGTAATCACACAGCTCATGACGTCATTTCCCGATCATGTATTTATTTACGAACACAACACCGATGCGGGCAGTTTTGAACTGGATTCGCGTGAAGTGAAGGAAATGATCGGCGATCTTTCGCAAGCAGGCACAGAATTGCGGAAATACCTGCGCGAGATGATCAACGAAAACCTGACAGAGATCGTAATTAGCGGATAATCAGGGTACCAGTACGTTGAGTGAACGTGGAACAACCTTGATGTGCAATTGCTTATTGAGCTTCACCGATTCGCCATCGAGGTTGATGTATTTTTTCTTTTGCTTCAGGTCCACCTCGCGCGCACGAATAATTTCCACATAAGGGCTGCGGTCGATTTTCCGGGTAAAAAGCAATGGGGCCATAAATACAGTTTTCCACCAGGGGATTTTTTTCATAATGCAAATATCAATCATGCCGTCGTCGATCCGGGCCTGGGGGGCGATACTCGTGTTGTAGCCAAATTGGTCGGAATTTGCCAGGCTGATAAACAACGCTTTCCGTTTGATCTTTTTTCCATCCACTACCATCGTGAATTTTTGGGGGCGGTAGCCGAAATATTCCCAAACAGCAATTTGTGCATACTTTAAAAAACCACGCCGCCGCTGACCGGCGAATTTCTTTGCTACAAAAGCATCGAAACCTACCCCGGCAATGCTCAGGAAAAACTGATCGTTCACCACCACGGTATCGATCTTGCGTATCTTCATGTTATTGATCAGTGCGATGGCCTGATCTGCAATCATCGGGATATGCAGATGGCGGGCCAGTCCGTTTCCGGAACCTGACGGAACAATGCCCAAAACGGCATCGGTTCCAACCAGGGGCCTTCCCGCCTCATTCACGGTGCCATCACCGCCAACGGCAACAATGACCTTGAAACCGGCATCCAGAGCTTGTCTGCTTAATTCGGTGGCGTGTTGGGGCCCGGCAGTGTATTTAAGCTGATAGTCGAACCGGCTCGTGTCGAGGGTAGATTTGAGATGTACCTCGATGGCTTTTTTCCGGCCTACACCCGAAAACGGATTGACGATAAACAGGATTTTTATTTTTGCTGCCGTATCTTGTATGTGATTTTGCGATTGCATTTATGGGATTATAATCACCCGGCACCTTCGCCGGACGAAAGGCAAAGATAACATATTTGGTTTTCACCGGAGTATAGGCCAATGCAGACCATTCGCCCGTACATGCTAAAAACTATTGCACCACCACTTTGTTGATGTAGTTGGAGTTCATAATCGCCAGAATACCCATGTAGGAGAGCCTGAACGAAATGATATCCCCGATCTTGTATCCTTTCTCGTTCTTACCCAGATCCATGACGATCATATCGGAGCTGGCCCCGGAAAATTCGATGTCCTTATCCTCGGCTTCAAGGTGTCGCAGGTCGATGTCGAGCAGGCCCAGATCCAGGATTGCGCGGAAAGAGGTTTTTCCATAATCATCTTCATCGAACTCCGGGGTTTCTCCCGCCACATTGGGCCCGAATTCTCCGGTAGGCACCTTGGGTTTATTGTAAAGTTCGATAATTTCGGTATGCAGCCTGAAAACATCTGCTTTCATGCCCGGGATCATTTTTCCCTCGAAAAGGTCTACGCCCCGGTACAGGGTTTCGCCCACCCGGAAATGATTTACACCTTTGGGGATAAGTCGTTTAAAGATCAGCGGGATGGTAACGGATGAGCCCCCGGTCACCCACTGAATTTTTATCCCGAATTTTGCTTCGATAAGCTGCTTGTATAAGCTAAGCTGGATTAGCTTATCATGCGTAGGCATCACACCATTTAAGCAGTTGAGATTGGAGCCAAGCCCTATCACCTCGATGTTGGGCAGTTCGAACACCCTGGAATAAAAGTTTACCAGGTTGTCACCCATCACACCTTCGCGCAAATCGCCCATCTCAATCATAATGATGATCTTATGTTTTTTCTTTTGCTTTACGGCTTCCTCAGAAATAAGCTTTATGGTGGTAAAACTGGTATTGAAACTCACATCAGCATATTTCACGATAGAAGGAATCGACTTCTTAGGCGGAGGCTTTATGTAAACCGTCTGCACTTCAGGATCGAGTCTTTTCAGCGTTCTCAGATTACTCACCCGCGAATCGTGCACTTCTTTTGTGCCCAGCGCCAAAACCTCCTTGAGGAATGGCTTGTTACCACACAGCATCTTGGTCACTACACCCCAGTCCATATGATGTTTTTTGAAAAGATTTTCAAGAAACCGGTAATTGTGCTGGAGCTTTTTTTTGTTTAGTTCAATGTATGCCATTTCATCTTATATATTAATCCACAATCTTGCGCGGAATGTTATGCGGCAGCCGAGCCAGCATTTCGTAATTTAGCTGATTGCTGAATTCAACGAATGAGGCAACCGATATTTCGTTACCTCCCTGATTTCCTATAAAAACCACTTCATCGCCGATTTCTACTCCTTCAATTCCTGTAATGTCGGCAATCAGCATGTTCATATTTACCATTCCCACCACTTCAGATTGCTGGCCACTTATCAGTACGCGGCCCTGATTGCTGAGCGAACGGCTGTAGCCATGCGAATAGCCGGTAGGGATTATGGCAATGCGCATATCCGCCCGGGCCAGATACGTTATTCCATAGCTGATAAATTCGCCTTCCTTCACATCCTTGGTACTCATAATCCTGCTTTTCCAAGAAATAACGCGCTTCAGCGGGTCTTCCTTTTCCCGCTTACCGTGGGTGTAATAAATGAACGATTCGGGTCCGGGCCAGAAACCGTATTGCAGAATTCCGATGCGCACCATGTCCATATGCGTCTTCGGATACACAATGGAAGCTGCCGAACAGGCAGTATGCAGAACATCGGGGAAAATACCCCGCCTGGCGAGCCATTTATATGTACGGTTAAAATTTTTGTACTGGTTTTGTATCCTCACATAATTGGATACGCTTTCAGCACCGGCATAGTGGGTGCACAGGCCGCGAACATGAAAATGCCCGGGATTCTTTTTTATGATCCTCACTGCCTGTTTTTGTTCATAGTTGGTGAGCCCTGTGCGGTTCATGCCTGTTTCGATTTCCAGATGAACAATTGCTTTCCTTCCGGATTTTTTCGAAGCGGCGATAGCTGCCTCCAGGGTTTTGAGTTCGAAGGCATAAAATTCGATGCCGTTTTCCACGGCCCAATCCAAATCAGCGGGATGTACCCAACCCATCACCATGATATCGGCGTGATTCGTGAGGGCCTTTTTCACTTTCAATGCTTCATCCATGCTGAAAACAGAGAAATGGTCAATACCACATTCCTCTGCAATCGGCACAAACTGATCGATCCCGTGACCATAGGCATTGGCTTTTACAACCGATGATATTCGCACGCTTTCGTCATGGATATCACGAAGAAACCCGATATTATTCTTTAATGCCGAACGGCTTATCTCGATCACAGACGGATACTGCATCGCTTATTTCTCCTGTTTCTCCTCCGGGTTCATCATATACTTTTTGGGGGCTCCGTTTTTGTAAAGGCGCATTTCGAGGTACGGATTCACAAAGCCCATTTTTTTGTACAGAAAATTAGCCGGATTCTCGTGTTCCACATGAAGGGCCACATCACCCTTGGCCATACCGATGGCTTTTTCCATCAGCATTTTGCCCACTCCTTTACCACGATAGCCTCCGTGAACTGCAATGTAAACCAGAATGTTTTCGGGAATATATCCCTCCATGCCGGTTTTGTTCATCACCACTGCCCCGACAATTTCGTCATTATCGCGCGTTTCGAGAATAAATCCACCGGCAAGCGGATAAGGATTCATGGCATAGTCGATGGCTTTGCCGATGTTTTCCTTCGAATCATTGTATTCTTCGAGGTGGGTATGCAAAAAATCTACAAGTTCTTTTTTCTCCCTGGTTGTAATGGTATCAACCGGGTTATAAACCTTTGTTTCCATTTTTAATCAATTTTTCAATTAGTAATTGTAGCTTATTATTTTGTGATCTCGATAATCTGAGCATCTGTTTTGTTTTCATCCAAAATTTTTCCGGTTTTCCCGGCAAGTTTTTCAGGCATAATCAGAATAAGACTGTCCGTTGTGCGTACGTGCATATTTTGAGAAAGTTCTCCATTTTTCCAGTTTGCTTCGACAGCAGTTGTTGTGTTTATTGGTTCCTACAAGATTTCATATAGTTTGTGCTGAAATTATCTTTTTAACAGTTAAAACCGATTTTGGTTCTATTTAAAGTTTTATCTTATTCTGTTTACTGATCAACATTGACACAGCCGCGGAAAGTTAAAATCCTACGTTTTTTACAAATCTGGCATGGCAGCGAAAGATCGGTCGCAGCATGAGATCGGAAGTCTGCAATGCTTTATCAACACATATTTATTAATTGTTTCTGCAGCAATAAAATTAAACAAACTCTTTGACTCTACAGGAATTCCGTTATTTTTAATCCATAGCAGCCGCATCGCGATAAAGCTATTTTTTATGCTCGGTGTTTTCTTCGTACACGTGCAGCGGATCATCAATGGTAAATATCGGCGAAGCATCGGTTTGATCGATACCGATACACCCGATGAGCGTTTTGAGCGAATGATCGATATTTTTCAGGTCCTTTTCAGGAAGTTTGGGCAGGGTGGATGCCAGCCTCTCATGCATCAGCCTGGGCGAATTTTCCAGCATTTTAAATCCCGCCGAGGTAAGGGTAATGTAGGTTACCCGCCGATCACCCATTTTTGGCAGACGCGCCACCAGTCCTTTACGCTCCAACCGGCTGATGATTCCTGTGACGGTACTCCGGTTCAGAGTAAGAAATTCAGCTACCTGCTTGTGGGTGGCCTTGTAATCCTTGCTTTCAGAAAGGAAACCCAGACATAACAACTGGGGTATGCTAACGCCAAACTCCTTTTGTATCCGCTTGGACTCAAGGTTTAGCGCCCTTACGATTTTTCTGATGTGAATCAGTATTTCAGTGTAATTCATCGTGATCAGTTAATACAACAGGTAAAAGTAATATTTCCTGAAATTATTGTTTCAACACAAACTATTTTTTTATCCACCGGCATTTTCTTCTTAAAAAATTTTAGAAGATGAACAAAAAATCATGTTCAACGTTTTAAGGTGAAAATTTAAACAGAAATAGCGATGAACAAGAAATTTCAATTATTAGCCGCATCTATTGTAATACTGATCACAGCCTCCTGTTCCTCCGGAGGCGAAAAAACCTCAACGAGTGATGCACAGGATGTTAAAGCATCAGAATATGATCAAATCTATGTGGTAAATACCGACGACAGCCACGTTGCTTGGGAAGGTTATAAACCCACAGGTACGCATGATGGTATTGTTTTACTTTCAAACGGAAATCTTAACCTGAAAGGTGACGGTTTAACCGGAGGCAAATTTACCCTGGATATGAATACCATAACGGTCGAAGACCTGCAAGATCCCGATAAAAATGCACGCCTTACCGGCCATCTGAAATCAGCGGACTTTTTTGAAGTGGAAACGTATCCTACCGCCAGCTTCAAAATCACGGGCATAAGGCCTGTGCAGGAAAACGATCTGAATACGGAAAAAGAAAAAGGGGATGTGGTGCCCACCCACGTCATTTCCGGCAACCTCATCATGAAAAATATCAGTAAGAATATTTCATTCAATGCAAAGGTGGACATGAACGACGGAATGATTAAAGCCGAAACCAACCAGTTTTTTATCGACAGGGTTGACTGGAATGTTCAATATGGCTCCAAACGCATTTTCGATGATCTGAGAGATAATTTTGTGAATGATGAGATCGGAATTAAAATTTATTTGGTTGCCGAACCCGGTTCAAATCCAACGGCGGGCAGCTAAAACAATTTTCGAATAGTGGAGTCCGCGGAACGTATTGCCGGGGATTTTTTTTTTAATCCATAGGGATAAAATCGGCTTTAGCCACCCCGCATATCGGGCAGGTCCAGTCGTCGGGGATATCTTCGAAGGCTGTTCCCGGTGAAATTCCGGTGTGGGGATCTCCATCCTCGGGGTCATAGATGTAGCCGCAAACAGTACAGCGGTATTTCCGCCAGTCCTTGTCTTTTTTGTCGGTAATCTGTTCCAGTTTTTTGGAATGTTCAGGTTCGTCCTCATCCTCACTAAAATGTTCGAGTTTATCGGGGTCGATATAGGTGGGCGATTTTTCAGGCGAAACTCCCTTAATCACCTTACGATAGTAAGCGTAGGTAAGGGGCTCGGCTTCATCATTCAAAATACCGATATCTACGACCAATCCGGTAAATATGACATGGGTTCCGATCCTGATCTCGTTTTCCACTTTACATTCGAAATAGGCGATGGTTTCATCGAGTATGATGGGAGCGCCGGTTTTTCCGATGCGGTATTTTATTGTTATAAATTTGTCGACCTCCTTACCGCTTTTAAACCCCCAGGGGCCCATAAACTCAAGATCGACATCCTGCTGAAGTACTGACACGGCAAATACGCCGCTTTCGCGAATATAATCAGTGGTAAGGTTATCCACGTGCGAAGCAACGGCCATACGGGGCGGATCGGCGGTAATCTGGAACACGGTGTTCGAAATGTGCCCGTTCAGGCGGCTGCCGTGTTTCGAGGTTAAAATATACAAACCATAGGTAAGCTTGAAAAATGCCTGATAATCCATCATTGAAAGATTTAAAATCGTTAGTTTGACTGTAAAAGTAATAAGAAAACTTTAAGAAGGGCAGGCAGAATGTGTATTTTTGCGCTGCAACAAAACAAGCAAATATGCCCGCCGAAGATCAGATTACTACATTTATCCAAAAAGTGAAAGACCATTTTGTACAGGGACGATTGATTAAGATTACCCTGGGAAAACCATCGAACAAACAACAAGACTTAAAGAACCTCTACATCCGTCCGGTCGAAATCAAGGATCAGATGCTTCTTCAGGCAGTTTTTCGGTATCAAACCCGTGATGTGACAAAAAATCAGACCCTTGAACAAACCGAGGAATTGCTGCGTGATCATTTAGGCAGACAATTTCTTCAGGCCAATCTTTTTGCGTTGAATGAAGATGTTCAACTTATGATCAGCAAAAAAGGCAAAGCAAAACTTATCTCGGGCAGGCCAACACAATCACCCCTGCAGGAATTTTCGCACGATCACGAAAAAACAAGACCACTGAAGCCCGAAGGAAAAATATGGCTCCAGAAACTCGGCATCACCAACGCCTCGTTTGAGGTGATCCCCAGAATGCAGGATAAATACAGGCAGATCAATAAATACATCGAAATCATCGATGACATCCTTCCCCGAAAAACCGGTTCAGATAAATTTACAGTGGTGGATATGGGTTCCGGGAAAGGTTATCTCACTTTCGCCCTTTATGATTATCTGGTGAACCACAAAAAAATCGCCGCACAGGTGACGGGGGTTGAAATACGTCAGGATCTGGTTGAATTGTGCAGGGATATTGCCAAAGAATCGGGTTTTGATAAACTGCACTTTGAATCCGGCAGCATTCGCGACTTTGATCCGGGAAAACCCGATATGCTGATCGCGCTGCATGCCTGCGATACCGCCACAGATGAAGCCATTTTTAAAGGAATAAATTCAGGCTCACCTGTAATTATCGTGTCTCCGTGTTGCCAAAAACAGGTGCGGAAAGCCATGAAACCTGAAAACGAGCTTAAGCCGGTATTGCAATTTGGCACCTTCCTCGAACGTCAGGCCGAGATTCTCACCGACGGATTAAGATCGCTTTTTCTCGAAAAATATGGGTATCAAACCCGGGTTCTTGAATTTATTTCTACGGAACATACCCCAAAAAATGTGATGATTATAGCTGTGAAAAGCCATAGAAATGTTGATAAAGCAGAAATATCCCGGCAAATTAAGATGATTAAGGAATCATTTGGCATTGAATATCATCATCTTGAAACATTACTTAAAGACAATTAACAATTTGTCAATTCAGTTTTACGAAAAAACCCTTCAATATAAGATTTGGAAGCTGTTTCAGGGCTTATTAACAATTGTGCAAAAACCCTGTTTATAACCTGTGAATTTCAAAACGATAAAAAACTTGCATTAAGGGTTCATAATGCCATACATTTGTTTCTACCAAGCGAGAGATAAAAGGTTAGCTTGGAACGCCAGGGTGATGAAGGCGATGCCCGAAAGGGCAAAACCGGAAGCCCGGGTTAAAGAAAGGCGAAGCATTAGTTTGCCCGCCCGACGGAAACCAGTTCTTTGATCCACTGCCGACAGATGTTGATTTTTCTTCGGAAAAGTTGTGGATGTAAAAATCCACAGGTTCACCAGAACCGGCATCTTTTGGACATCCTTTTCGCAACCTCCTTGTGAGCAAGCGAATAGCGATGAGACCAAAGAACCAGGATACCGGATTCAATTTGAATTCGAAAGAATTCAATACCGGTATCAGGTTGTAAAGCAACAGTATTCTACGGAATTCACCATGCATTTGCAACCTGCGTGAAAAGCTGCGGTTCAGTACAGGATGGTCTGCAAAGGCCACCGCCTGAACCAGGCTCCGTAAACGTGTCCCGAAAGGGAAACCGTAAAGGAGCAACCACAATAACCGTAACTTGGCGTGGACCAGCCACTATGGTGGTTGCGAAGCGAGCGGGAATCCAGTCGTCAGGATTGGGTTCCCGTTGTGTTTTATAGCCCCCTATTTAAATTCCTTCCAAATTTCCTGATTTCCTTTCCCGATTCACAGAAGCATATACTTTTGTGGCACGAATTTTAAAATGGTGTTACGATGAGTTTAAAACGCTTCGGGGTATCGCTGGAAGAAAACCTGCTGACTGACCTGGACAACCTGGTAGAGCGGCAAAAATTTCCCAATCGTTCACAGGCTATCCGCTACCTGATTTCCCAATCGAAAGTGGAAGAAAAATGGGCAGGCAACGAACAAGTGGCCGGCGCCATCGTGCTGGTGTATGATCATCATAAAAAAGATCTTCAAACCAAATCCACCGATATTCAGCACGATTATCACGACCTGATCCTTTCGGTACAACATGTTCACCTGGATCACCACAATTGTCTCGAGACTATTGCTGTAAAAGGAAATGCCGCACAATTAAAAACGCTTGCCGATCAACTGATCGCCCTTAAAGGCATCAAACACGGCAAGCTGGTAATGAGTGCCTGTTAAAAATTAAAACTAACCTGACATTACATGAAAACAAGCTGCAAGAAAATCCTTGTTTACCTGTTTTTCTTTTTGGCTGTAACCCTGCAGGCAATGCCTTCCGTGACAGGAATCAGCGGAAAAATCACCGACAGAAAAACCGGTGAAACCCTGCCGGGTGCACATGTGATACTGGTAAAAAGCCGCCAGGCCACGGTTTCAGGACATGATGGAAGTTTTTTCATTTCAACTTCTTTTTCCGGTGAAGAAAAAATCGAGGTAAGCTACATGGGCTACCAAAGCAGGCGGGTACCGGTCACCATCGGAGAAAACAAAATCACCAGCTTCGATATCAGCCTCGAACCTACCATCTACAGTTCAGACGAAGTGGTGATAACCGCCAGCAGGCGCAACGAGAACCTCGGGGATGTTCCGGCCCGCATCAGCGTAATCAGCAGAAATGATATGCAGCGTATCCCGCATCAAACCATTGAAGACGTTCTGCGTTATGCTGCCGGGATCAACGTATTGAACCCTGCCGGGATCTACTCGATGCGGCCGGTGGTCACGTTGCGCGGATTAAGCGGAGATGAACAGGGCCGCACGCTGGTACTTTTGGACGGGGTTCCGCTGAACAAGGGCGATACCGGCGGCGTAAACTGGGCAAGGATCAATCCCGACGACATCGAAAGGATCGAGGTGTTTCACGGGCCGGGTTCGTCCATATACGGAAACAACGCCATGGGCGGCGTTATCAATATCATCACCCGGAAACCCGTGCAGAAAATCGAAGGTTCGGCCCGGCTGTCCTACGGCACCTTCAATACGCTGATGAGCGGAGCGGGTATTGGCGGCTATTATAAAAACGGCATGTACTTCAGGGTATCGGGTATGTACAATAATAGCGACGGCTATAACGATCTTCCGGCTGCATTCCGTGAAAATCCGGATTATTCCGTTCCGCGTTTTCTTGAGGAATACAACGTTAGCGCAAAGTCAGGGTGGATGGTGAATCCGATGTTGAATGCAGAAGTTCAGTACGATCACTACAGAAATAAAAAAGGTGAAGGCGAAAAAATCCAGGCGCCGGAAGGTGAATACCGCCATTTCGACACGGATTTCATGAGAATGAAATTCTATGGCGGAAACGAAACCTTCAGCTATGATTTCAATGCCTTCTATCAGCATGAAAAATATTTCAAATTAGACGAACGCATGCGCGGCAACGATTATTCCAGATTCGACGTGATGTCGGACAGGATCGACAAAGGCATGATACTGAACCTCTCCCATCGCGTGTCATCCTCCAACAAACTGGTCTATGGCGCCGAATCGCGTTTTGGAAGTGTAAACGGCGGGGATTATTACGTTACTTCGCCCGACAGCATCGTGAACCGGGGCAAACTCGATAACCTTGCCCTGTTTGTGCAGGATGACCAGAAATTGCTTGATGACCGCCTGACCGTCACCCTGGGATTGCGCTATGATGTGGCACGTTTTCATGACGGTGAATATATCACCACTGACGGCTCGTGGACGCCACTGCTTCCCGAACTGAAAGACCACCGCTGGAGTGAGTTATCTCCGCGCATCGCCGCAGGGTATCAAATTGCTGAAAACAGCCGCGTTTATGCAAGCTGGTCGCGGGGTTTCAGGGCTTCCATCCTCGACGATCTTTGCCGCTCGGGCTGGATGTGGGTGGGCCCGAAAATTGCCAATCCGGATCTTGGCCCCGAAACCATCGACAACTACGAGGCCGGAGGAGATTTTCTGCTGCTGAAAAAAATCCGCATGGCGCCGTCCATTTATTTGGCACACGGAAAAGATTTCCTTTACTATGTTGCCACCGGCGATTCATTGTGGGGCAAACGCCCGGTATATCAACGGCAGAATATTACCCAAGTGAATATTCTTGGCGCTGGATTGCAAAGCTCGGTTGCATTGCACCCAAAGGCAACTTTGTTTCTAAACTACACCTTCAGCCACAGCAAAATAGGAGAATTCGAAAAAAATCCCGGACTCGAGGGCAAGGCACTGAAATACACACCGAAACATCAGCTTAAAACTGGTGTAGACTGGAACACCGAATGGTTCGACATGAGCATATCGGCCATCTATAAAAGCCGCCAATACACCACCGACGACAATTCAGCCTGGATTGAGCCATACGTCACATTCGATGCGAAAATTTCCCGCGAAATCGGAAAAAAAATCATGGTATACGCATCGGCGATGGATCTGCTGGACAATCAGCACCTGGATTCCGAATACTATCTTTCACCCGGAAGGACGGTCACCATCGGGGCAGGCATAAAGTTTTAAATCATGTGGTTTATCGGGAATAAAAATACGGTTGTTGTTCATTTGCTGATGCTGGCGCTCTGGATGCTTCAGTCGTGCAACTGCACCGTTGAAAAATCAGACCGTAACCTCAGAATTGTAAAGGATATGCTGGGCAGGGAAGTAAAAATTCCTGTGGACCTCCAGCGTGTGGTAGCCCTTAATGCCGGGACGCTGCGCCTGATCACCTGGCTGGATGCCATAGGCTATATCTGTGCAGTAGAAGGCAACGAAAAGCAGCGCCATGTACCTTACCTTTATGCACATCCCGAATTGCGTGAAAAGCCTGTGATCGGCACAGGGAATAATTACGAGCCGGAACTCCTGGCCGCCCTTGCACCCGATGCGATCTTCTCCACCTACATCACCGCCTCAGAAGCCGACAAACTTCAGCAGCGTACCGGCATTCCCGTGCTGGCGGTTCAGTATGGTAATTTCGATGATGAAATCGATACCGTTTACAGCGCCCTTAAATTTCTGGGAAAATTGCTCCACCGACAGGATAGGGCGGATTCGGTGATATTGTTCATCAAATCCACCATAAGGGATCTGAAGTCGCGCACCGATACCATTCCGCATGAACAACAGCCTGAGGCTTATATCGGCGGCATTGCTTACAGGGGATCGCACGGCATTACCTCCACCGAGCCACGGTATCCATCGTTTCGCTTCGTAAATGCTGAAAATGTCGCCGGATCGCTGGGAGCCGTAATGACATCGCCGCGGGATATGATGCTCAATGCGTTTATCGATAAGGAACAACTGATCGAATGGAATCCTGCGTATATTTTTGTGGATATGGGAAGTCTCTTCAGCCTTGATAGCGACATGCTCGCGGAACCCTGGCTCGAAACGCTCCGGGCCTTCCGTCAGGGAAAGGTGTACAGCGTGTTTCCGTACAACTGGTACACCACCAATTATTCCACTATCCTGGTCAACAGCTATTTTATCGGTAAGATACTTTATCCTGAAGCATTTGCCGATATCGATCCGGCAGAAAAAGCAGACGAAATTTATGAATTTATCCTGGGGGCACCGATTTATGCAATGATGGTTGAACGTTACGGCGCCTGCCGAAACCTGACTGAAACGCAACAGGATGAATAATTCGTTCCGCACATATCAAAAGCAGTTGCTGCGCAAAAGGCTTTTCCTGGCCATAGCTTCCGTTCTGCTGGTTCTGTTTGCCGTGATCGGGATTAATTTTGGTGCGGCCGATCTGGAGATCACCCGCGTTTTTGGTGTTTTTTTCGGCGAGACGAATGAACTCACACGGCAGATCATCTGGAACATCAGGCTCCCGCGGGTGCTGTCGGCCATCCTTGCTGGCATGGCGCTGTCGGTGGCCGGTGCTGCCATGCAAAGCATTTTGAGGAATCCGCTGGGTTCGCCCTTCACGCTGGGCATCTCCAATGCCGCTGCTTTCGGAGCAGCCATCGCCGTGGTATTTTTCGGCGCCGGCACCATGCGCAGCAGCACTGCCGATGCCGTATTGATCGACAACCCATACCTCATCACCATTTGCGCTTTCGCCGCCAGCCTTGCAGCCACACTCATCATCCTCGGTGTAACACAAATGCGTGATGCCAGTCCGGAAACGATGATCCTGACCGGTATCATGACCGGATCGCTGTTTATGGCAGGAACCACCGCCCTGCAATTCTTTGCCGAAGATGTGGAAATTGCCGCCATTGTTTTCTGGACCTTTGGAGACCTGGGCCGGGCAGGATGGCGCGAATTCTGGGTGATGCTGGTAGTGGTGGCCCCTACCCTGATCTATTTTATCTACAACCGCTGGAACTACAATTCGCTGGATGCCGGCGACGAAACTGCCCACAGCCTGGGTGTAAATGTACAGCGGGTGCGTGTAACGGGAATGCTGGTGGCATCACTGTCGACGGCCGTTGCCGTATCATTTTTCGGAATCATTGCTTTCGTAGGGCTGGTGGTGCCGCACATTGTCCGGTCGGTGATCGGATCGGATGAACGTTTTCTTATCCCTGCCTCTGCCATTTTTGGCGGGCTGTTCCTGCTGGTGTCCGATACAATGGCTCGCAGCATCATTTCGCCCATTGTATTGCCGGTGGGCATCCTCACCTCCTTTATCGG
>JBKHBQ010000075.1:0-15232 GCA_046542305.1 Bacteroidales bacterium | reverse complement strand
TATCGCTGCTGATTTCCAAATCTTCGATCACCAGCGTGCCATCCGTCGAGGAAAGTTCTATGTCCTTAAGCGCGATTTCATGCAACCGGCTTTTAAAGTGGAGGTATCCGTCCTTCAGTGAAAACCCGAGGCTGTCCGAAAAAAACAACCGCTCTTTTTCCTGGTGCGCAATGGAATCGAGGTAAAAATCCAACAGCGAGACCGAAAAATTCCGGACTTCAAAAATCCGGTCATCACCGGTTTGTTTTCGTCTGATGACAAAATTTCCTTGATTGAGCTCGAATTCGTCGATTTGCAACAGCGACAGATAATCGGCCACAAAGGTGTGCAGCCGCCGGAAATTGAATTCCTTCTTTTGCGTGGTATCGGCTGTTTTTGCTGTATCCGCAGCCGTTTCATCAATTACCAGCCTAAAACTTGGCTTTCCGATAAAAATGGTATTGATCTCCAGCTTTTTGTTGAGCAGCATGTTCAGTATTCCTGCTCCCGTCAATCGGAACTGCGGAATCTGTAGTTCGAAATATCGCCTTAGCGGCTGATCTGTAAGCGTGTCGTGTTGCAGATAGGAAGAATCGGGATAGATCAGCAATTGCTCTACGACCAGGGAACGGTAAAAAAGATTGAAATTGATATCCGCATACCGGAAATCATATTTCCTGTTTGTTTCGGTGCGGATGATTTCGCGGACCGTTTCGCCAAAAATCCTGTCGGCATAAATATTTGCAAGCAACGGCAGTATAACCAGTAAAACAAATAATACTGACGCAAGCCAAATGATCAGTTTTCTGCGGCGGCGTTTCTTCCGCTTCCTCTTCAAGGCATCCTGAGCGTCGTCCTGCCGGTTTACCTTTTCATTCTTATGATTATGTTCGGGCAAATGCGTTCGTATTTCTTGATTTCGTCAAAAGTAGAAAAAATCGAAGACAATTTTGAAGGTAATAAATGGCAACCTGCACATTTTTGCCATGCTACAGCATGGGATAAAAAGCATCCCTGATTTGTTTTACGGAATATGAACTGCCTGAAAAAACCACACTGATGATGTCGAAGCGGGTTTCCAGATCGATACTCTTTTTCTGGATGTAAATATTGGCCGCCTTAATGAGTGAACGCTGTTTTGCACGGGTGACAAATTCTTCCGGCTCTCCAAAATAACTGGAGCGGCGGGTTTTTACCTCCGCCACCACCAGAAAATTGCCGTCACGCGCAATGATATCGATCTCATTTTTTCCTGCATGCCAATTGCGTTCCAGGATTTCATAGCCCAACTGCCGCAGATATTTTTCAGCCAGATCTTCACCGATGTTTCCGGTTTCGTTATGATCAGCCATGATAAATTGTGTTATATGAACCGAAGATTAACTTCTTGTTTGGAAACACTGAATTTTGCCAACCGCCCCAATCGCAACGGGTAGTTGTGAGGAAAGTGCCCGGCAGGAAAATCAAAACAAACCGGGTAATCAAATTCACTGACGGCGTCGGCTACGATCTCCCTTGCATCTTTGCCAAATGGAATTTCGTTGTCTTCCATGCTGGTCAATCCGCCCACAATAAGCCCGCTGATTTCATCCAGCTTGCCTGCGCGTTTGAGGGTGACCATCAGCCGGTCGAGGCGGTACAGATTTTCGGCCACCTCTTCGATAAACAGGATGCGGCCACCGGTAGACAGGTCGGAGCGGCTGCCCAGCAGGGAAGCCAGGATCGAAATATTTCCCCCTATCACACAGGCTTCGGTGTAGCCTTCACGGTTCATCGGGTAGGCAGGCAGGTTATACGACAGTTCATCGCCCGACACCGCTGACAGCAACCGGTCTACCGCTACAAGATTGCTATCGGAACCGGGAAAATCCAATGGCATGATGCCGTGTACGCTCTCGATTCCGAAAACCGAGTAAATGTGCGCATGAAAAACCGTGATGTCGCTAAAGCCGGCAATCCATTTTGGATTTCGCATGAAACCCCTGAAATTCAACAGATCGATGATTCTGGCAGAACCATAGCCCCCACGGCTGCACAGGATCATCCGTACGTGGGCATCATCCATCATGTGCTGAAAATCGGCGGCACGTTCCGCATCCGTTCCGGCAAACTGATGATGCCGGCCCAGGACATGCTTTCCCAATACCACCCGGTATCCGCGCTTTTCCAGCATTTCCCTTGCACGAACTATATATTGCCCATCAATGTGCTTTGCCGGTGAAACTATCCCGATGGTATCACCAGGTGTAAGATATGTTGGTGTAATCATATTTTCAATCGCTGATTCGTGGCTTCAGGCAATGCCTGTATTGCGCGTCTTTTGATGTTTTCAAATCACTAACAAAGATAAATGAAGAATAGCAAAAATGATTTGCTTTTTCTACTTTTACCCAAAAAAAAGTGATCGAAATTTGCGCAAACGATCTTCAATCGGCGTTGAATGCCCGTAATGGCGGTGCAGGACGTGTTGAGCTGTGCAGCGCGCTAAGCGAGGGAGGATTAACTCCGGGTCCGGGTACAATCCTGCTGGCACGCGAAATCCCGGGCATAAAGCTTCATGTATTAATCCGCCCGCGTAGCGGAGATTTCCTGTATTCCGAACAGGAACTTGAAATCATCCGCCGCGACATACGTTTCTGCCGCACTGTGGGCTGCGATGGTGTGGTGGCAGGTTTCCTCACATCCAACGGTGACATCCACGCAAAACTTACCCGCGAAATGGTCGAACTGGCGCATCCGCTTGAAGTAACTTTTCACCGTGCCTTCGATGTGTGCCGCAATCCGTTGGAAGCACTTGAATCGCTCAGGAAAACCGGAATTAAACGCATCCTCACCTCAGGCCAGGCTGTAACAGCCGAACAGGGAATTCCGCTTATTGCAGAACTTGTAAAACGTGCAGGTGATCAGATTATCATTATGCCCGGCGCAGGAATCAATGAATCGAACATTTTGAAAATAGCTGAAACGACAGGGGCAAAAGAATTTCATCTTTCAGCTTCTGCAATGGTGGAAAGTAAGATGACATTCCGGAATACAACAGTTAAACCGGGCAGCCGGGCGTCAGCCTCCGAATACGCTTACCTGCAAAGCGATCGTGAGAAAATCAGTAAGGTGGTAGAAATTTACAGCAAGCATATCCGCATATAAGCATCGGCTCCGGGTGTTTACTTCATCACTTATCAGCCGCTGATTTCAGATCAATGGAAATCTTTTCCAGCTTATTAATCAACGCATCGTTTTCCCATCACTTGGTCTCTTCCACAAGATCACGCACAAGTATCGTAAATAAAGCCTTCACCTTTCTTTTCGTCAGCAGTTTCGATGTAATTAAAAAGTTTTTTCTGATATTGTCAAAATTCATCACGATTAAGTTTGTTTACCGAATTCAAATTTTCAAAGAATTTGTGAGTCATCATTTTCAATTCAGGTATGTCATATTCTTTCTTTGACAACCTCGAAATAAAGCCTATTTTCGCCTCAAAATTTTGTTATGGTACTGGAACGAATCGACTGGCTCATCATCTTCGGATTTTTTGCTGTTTCGATGATCATCGGGGTAGTGGCTGCCCGAAAGGCCGGAAGGAATTACGCCGAATATTTCCTTTCGGGCCGCAATATGCCCTGGTGGCTTCTGGGGATTTCGATGGTGGCCACTACATTTTCGTGCGATACGCCCAACCTGGTGACCGACATCGTTCGCCAGAACGGAGTGGCCGGCAACTGGGCCTGGTGGGCTTTCCTGCTTACGGGCATGCTTACGGTTTTTATTTACGCCAAGCTGTGGCGGCGATCGCAGGTGCTCACCGACCTGGAGTTTTACGAAATTCGCTACAGCGGAAAAATGGCCGCCTTTCTGCGTGGATTCCGTGCCATTTATCTGGGGGTGTTTTTCAACATCCTGGTGATGGCTTCGGTGTCGCTGGCGATGATCAAGATCGGGGCGGTAATGCTGAACTGGATGCCGGTAAAAACCCTGCTGGTCGCCATGACCATTACGATGATTTACAGCACCCTGGGCGGATTGCGCGGCATCCTACTCACCGACTTTTTCCAGTTCGTTGTTTCCATGGTCGGAGCCATCGGCGCTGCGGTGATTATTGTGAACATGCCCGAAATCGGAAGCCTGCAGACATTGGTAAACAACGAAGCCATATCTCCGAAACTAAACCTGTTCCCGGATTTTTCCAACCATCAGGAGCTGATTTTCCTGCTGATCCTGCCACTTGCCGTGCAATGGTGGAGCGTATGGTATCCCGGCGCAGAACCTGGTGGCGGCGGATATATCGCACAGCGCATGTTGTCGGCCCGCACCGAAAAAGGGGCTCTTAAAGCTACCATGCTTTTCAATGCCGCCCATTATGCCCTGCGCCCCTGGCCCTGGATCATCGTCGGACTGGCATCGCTGATCATCTTTCCCGACCTGGAATCTATGCGCGCGCATTTCCCTGCGGTGGATCCCTCTATCGTGCAGCATGATTTTGCTTATCCTGCCATGCTAAGTTTTCTGCCCAACGGTTTTCTGGGACTTGTGGTAGCCGCGCTTATCGCCGCATTCATGTCCACCATTTCCACGCATCTCAACTGGGGATCCTCTTATGTGGTTAATGATTTTTACAAGCGGTTTATCCATCCTGAGGCCTCTGACAAAAAACTGGTGCTGTGGGGGAGAATCTCTACCGTAATCCTTATGCTGGTCACCATGCTGATGGCTTTGTTGCTGAGCAATGCCCTTCAGGCGTTCAACATCCTGTTGCAGGTAGGTGCCGGTACGGGGCTCATCTTTATTTTGCGGTGGTTCTGGTGGCGCATCAATGCCTACAGCGAATTTACAGCCATGATCGTATCGTTTTTGGTGGCGCTGTATTTTCAGTTCATTCATGCCCATACCGGGTTGCCTGATCCGGGAACCGCCCTGCAACTGGTGATCGGCGTGTTTTTCACCACGGCACTATGGCTGGCCGTAACATTCCTTACCAAACCCGAAGACAAGCATACGCTGAGAAGTTTTTACAGACTTGTACACCCCGGCGGACCCGGCTGGAGAAAAGTGATTGAGGACGCACACCGCGAAGACGCGGAAATCGAAAGCAAGCAAACCGCTGGCTGGGATGTTCCTGTTGGTATACTTTGTATGATCCTGGGCAGCATTTCCGTTTACAGCGCGTTGTTCGCCACGGGGTACTGGATATACGGAAGCTATCCCGCAGCAATGCTTACATCCGCAGTTACGGTAATTTCGGGATACCTGCTTGGAAAAAACTGGAGAAAGCTCAGCCTCGAATAAAAAAATCGGTTTTTAATAAAAAACAAAAACGAATATGCAAGCACCCACATTATTGATCCTGGCTGCCGGAATGGGCAGCCGCTACGGCGGGCTGAAGCAGATCGACAAGATCGGACCGTCGGGAGAAGCCATCATCGACTATTCCATTTACGATGCCATCCGCGCCGGATTTGGCAAAGTAGTATTTGTGATCCGCAGGGAACTTGAACAGGATTTCAGGGACTTTTTTGAAGAAAAACTCAAAGGGCTGATCGAAATGGAGTTCGTTTATCAGGAACTTGAAAATGTACCCGCAGGAGTTCACATTTCGCCCGAAAGGAAAAAACCCTGGGGAACCGGACATGCCATTCTGGTGGCGGCTGAAAAGATCAAGGAACCTTTTGTGGCTATCAATGCCGACGATTTCTACGGAGAAGGTGCGTATAAGGCTGTCGCCGATTATTTTAAGGTAAATCAAAACGCTTCGGATCATTGCATGGTGGGCTATAAACTCGGCATGACCCTGTCGGATTATGGAACGGTTTCGCGTGGCGTGTGCAAGAGCGATGAATCGGATTTCCTGAAAAATATCACGGAAGTTACAAATATCGAAAAGAAAAACGGTGAAACCGGCTATCAGCAGAAATCAGGTGAATGGACAAAACTTACCGGTGACGAGATCGTTTCGATGAATATCTGGGGCTTCTATCCGGGAATTTTCGACATTTTCAAAAAAGGATTCGAAAAATTCATTGCCAATGCCAAAGACGATCCCAAAGCAGAATATTACATTGCATGGCCGCTGATGGATATGATCGACAGCGGCCGGGGACGGATCAGGATACTCAGTACCGGCGACCGCTGGTTTGGCGTAACTTACCGGGAGGATAAAGGCAGCGCCGTGGAACGCATCAATAAACTGATCGAACTGGGAAGATACCCCGCAAATCTCTGGAAAGTGTAAAGCGTGAAAAATACCAGCAGGCAGGCATTAAAAGAAATCGCCTCCCGGTTTCGAATGGAGGGAAAAGCAGTCCATTTCGCTGCCATCGGCGAGGGACATATTCACGATACCTTCAGGGTGGACACCGACGCGCCCGGTTGTACCGTATATGTGCTGCAAATGATCAACAGGCAGGTTTTTCCTGATGTTCCCGCACTGATGGAAAACCTGCAAAGGGTCACCCGCCACATCTGTAAAAATAAGCAGGGCGGCGCATCATCCGGAAGAATCACCGATTTGATCCTGGTTCCGACGTTCAACGAAACCTTCTACCTGCGTGATCATGCGTCCAACTACTGGCGTTGTTTCAGGTACTGCCACCATCTGCCTGTTGATGAGCAAAAGGTGAGCACCGCCCTTGCTTATGAAGCGGGAAAATTGCTGGGCGAATTTCAACAGCTGCTGTCTGATTTTGAAGCACCTGCGCTCCATGAGGTAATTCCCGGGTTTCACGACCTGAACAAACGGCTGAAGGCTTTCCGTGAGGCCGTTGAAAGAGCCTCTGCGCTGCGCAGGGAAAATGCAAAAGAAGAAATCCACCATATCCGGCACCTGGAAGATGAAATGCTGATTGTTCACCGCCTTGGAGAAGAAGGAATAATCCCGCTGCGGATCACACACAACGATACCAAGTTCAATAATTTTCTATTCGACGAAAATGGCAGGGCATTATGCCTGATCGATCTCGATACCGTGATGAACGGGTACATTTTTTACGACTACGGAGATGCCATCAGAACCCTTGCCAATACCTGCAGCGAAGATCATCCCATCCTAAAATCCGTTGGTTTCGATCACCAATTGTTTTATCATTTCACGGAAGGATACTGGAAAACTGCAAAGGCCTTTCTTTCGGCAACCGAGATCAGCCTGCTCGCAGCGTCACCGGCAATAATGACGTATACCATGGCCGTTCGCTTCCTTACGGATTTTCTGCAGGACGATGTATATTTCAAAATCAGATATCCTGAACACAACCTGCAAAGGGCTAAAAACCAGCTCGAACTGCTCAGGCATATATATGCAGCAAAAGCGGAAATGGAAAAAAGCATTGCAGAAATAACGAATGGATAATCCTTTGGCTGATACAGGTTATTTTGTTTTATAGATCAATGATTTCCACCTGGCCGTGATGACAGCGGAGTTCTAATTAAAGATCAGCTTGTTGATATAAAACACCCTTCGTTTGCTCCCACCGCCGAGGGTACTGTTCCGCAGGGTCTGGTAGCCGGAGGCAAGGAAATAATCCTTGTACCAGTGGCTGATCATGCCGCGGTCGGCTTCGATCTGAACATCGTTGGTATGCATGGTCGAAAGCCTTGTATTTTCGATGGTGCCAAGTTGCTCATATCCGTCGATCACCTTTGAAATCACCTTTCCGTCATAGTTGTAGAACAATACCACCTCGCCATTATCCACATGGCATTCCACCTTTTTCAGCAGCCGTTTCGAGAGCATATTCCAGATTTTTATTCCGTTGCTCCAGTTGAGGTTTCCGTCCCTGTCGAAACTCACCGCAAAGGCATTAAAATAGCGGTAGCCGTCGAATACCGTATAATAATACGGCATGGGCCTGCCATAGAAATCATAACTCATTGTGGACACCTGATGGTATTCGGGATAGTACGCCTCGGCCAGCATAATAAAATTATCGCCCTGGGTTTTAAGGTCGTGGATCAGGAATTCGTAATACAACGTCTGCTCCCTTCCTTTTTTATTCTTTTCGATAAGGTTTTGTACGTTGGCCAGCTCCTCATTATTGAGGATTTCGGTGATGTTTTTAAAGTCGAGTAATTTATGAAACTTTATAAACTCCTGACTTCCGGCGTTTATCTTTGCGATATAAAACCCTTCGGATTCCTCCCCTGCTTCCGTTTCATCGGAACGCGAAAAGCTGCCGTTGAAATTGTTGAAACTCCCCAGGACAAAAATTTCATTCCCCGGCACAAAATTCAACTGCGCATTCATGAGCTTCTGCGTGGGTCGTGGTGTGGCAATCATGATGGAATTTTTCAGCGTTGCCTGCCGGGTGTATGAATTCAGGTACAGCGCACTTTCTTTTCTGGAAGAATAAAGGGTAATTGCGGCATAAATATCTCCGCTTTTCTGATCGATGCGGATGTCTTTGAAAAAGGTAGGATCATCGGTATATTGAACTACAGATTCCTCGCCAGAATCCAGGTCACGGACTATAAGCACGGCTTCGTCTTTTCCGAAGTTGAATCCCGCAGCCAGGATGCCGTTATTAATTTCAAAATTTACAAGCGTGGCTCTATCCGGCACAAAAAGACCGTGAGCCTTATATTTGGTATCTGACAGGTTGATCCGCATCAACTGAAAATTAAATTCCTCGCGCCGGGCTTTTTCTGTTTTATGGAAAGAAAGGTAAAGCTCTTCGCCGTCCCGATAATGGCCGGCATAACGGAAATCCCTGTACACCGGGAGTTCCTTTGACCAGACAGGATTAAGCATATTGTCGTAAAAAATGAATACCCATGCCTTGGTTTGTTCATCAATTTCCTTGATGCTTTCGTAAAATACCAGCACACCCCGCTCGTTGCAGGGCACCATTTCGAACACCTCGGCACGCGATTCGATCTCAATCCTGACCGGGTCGTCGTTTTCCTGTGCAAAAACCGAAACTGAAAACAGCAGGGCAAAAAAATGTAACAGGTATTTCATCCGCAACTCCGTTAACTGTCAATCAATACTATTAACCCAAAGAAAATCGAAATATTTTCCGTGCATGAAAAAAGTGCCCCGGTGAGGGGGCACTTATCAGATGGAAGAAATATGAAAAGGAATTTATTTTACCATGACTTTTTCAACCCTGATGCCGCTGTCGGTAGTCAACCTGAGGTAGTAAATCCCTTGTGATTTTTCAGAAAGGTTGATTTCAACCGGCTGATCGGATTCAATGGAATAAATCATCTGACCGGCAGCATTGGTTACTGAAATCTGTGTAGTAGTTTCAATGCCATTTACATGGAAGGTTCCGTTTGACGGATTTGGATAAATGCTGATATTGTTCAGGCCATCGTCACCCACAGATGTGGCACCCACCTTCAATTCAGTAATTGATGAGGCGCCATAATCTGCAAAGTAACCGGTCTGGGGCATGGAAAGATCCCAGACCGGACTTGCAGCTTGTTGTACTTCGGTTGCCGGATTATAAATTTCAAGATGGATCGGATCGTTTGCCGACATTCCATCAATCGCTTCCGTTGTAAAATCATCACCATAAACTACCAATGCCAGGTTTTCAGCTTCGCCGCTGTACTGTGCAACACCCACGCAGATTCCTTCGGCATTGAAAGCAGCGATGATATCGCCGGGAGAAAGATCGGCCAATGCCTCCTGAGAAATTGAAACAATATGTGGCATTCCGGTGTTGGTGACTGTCCAGGGAGAACCAGTGATCTTTTGTGGCTCGTTGGGCTGGAGCTGATTTGTGGCATCGGTTTCGGGGAAGATGGTGTTTCCGTCGGCAAGCATGCTTACAAGGTATCCGATGCCGGGCTGCAGAGTGTTCAGGGTATAAATTCCGCCGTCCGGCCAGTAGACCAGGCTGTTTTGAACATCGAATGCGTAAAGCATATCAGGGCCAAACTGGTCGAATATATCTGCAGCCGCAACCGGGAATGTTGACAGTACAGGCAAATAATTGATGCCGGTGTAGACCATTGCCATTTTATCCAGCACCTCATCACCATCAAATATGATGCAGCCCGGTTCGGCCATTTTTATTTTGTACCCCGTATAGCAATCCCATTCGCCGAGCAGGTTTATGTTTTGAGAAGGCCAATAAAATCCATTAAGATTTAGCATAATAACAAGAGCCTCAACTGCATTAACGTCAGCCATCAACACCTCCAGCATAGGATCTGACGGGTTAAAGCACGATGAAATGATTTGCCATCCCGGATCAAGACAATTTAACAAACCATTTCCGTCCCAAATTAGGAAGGGTACCAGTGCAAAATCCTGCTGAATATAGGTGCTGGCATCGTAAACAATAACCTGTGCATGATAAGTCGAGCCCAGCGTTGCATCAGCCGGAAGCGTCAATACCTGTGTGAGTGGTTCGTCTTCTTCAAGCTGAATGGTTATGGTATTTGAGGTTCCGGCAATATTTATCATGTTTTCATCCAGTAGGTTGGTTTCAATAATTACATCCTGAGTAGGAATATCGGTATCCACCTCCACTGTAATCTCAACATCGTCGCCCTGCATGTACATGGCTTTATCCAGATCTGCATAACGTATCCACGCATTTCCGCCCATGCAATTATTAATAATAAGTTGACCCCAGTCAACATTTACAGCCCAGCCATCATCAAATACATCAATAAATACCTGTATTAAATTTTTACCATTTGGCCCCGGAACCAAATACGATGGATCTACATTAAATACCGTTGTGCTCCACTCATCATTTGCACCGGTTAAATTCCCCACATGATTCCCATTGACATATACCTCATCAACCTCTCCGTCGATTTCATCAACATCCCATGCATATAGGTTTAACTGAGCACTTTCAACCGTAACTTCTTCTATAAAGATGTTAAACTCAATCGGAGCAATCGGATCATCATTATACAAATATTCATCCATATCATAATCAGGTATTCCGGCCAGTGCATTGTTTTCATTATCATCAGTGGTAATGTGAATGCAATTAACACCAAGCACCTGCAATGTTACCTGAACAACAACCTGCGGATTCACCGGATCATTGCTGTTCACCAGAATCTGCGCACTGTAAATATCCGGGTCGAGACCGGTGGCGTCAAATCCCACTTCGATCTGGATTTCTTCTCCCGGAAGAACACTTCCCAGCAGGGGATCTTCAGAAAGCCACGCTACCTCGGTCACAGATTTAGGTGCATTTTCGAGTAGTCCGTTAAGGTAATTAAGATAATCATCAGGAAAATCACCTTTCTGGCTTTTCTTCACAGATTTAATTTTAAGTCGCTTAGAAGTTTCGACATCCTCCAGCGTAAAATCCAGCACCCCATCACCGTTGTTGGCTATAGTAAAAAATTGTGTCGAAGTTTCGTCGGAATAGAGGCTTTCGGAGAGGGATGGCGGTGTGACTTCAATTTGAGGATCAGGATTTATAACTTTTACAGTCAGGGAAACTGTAGTTGTTAATACCGGATCACCATTATCTGTAGCAATAAATTCAAATACATTGTCACCCACATTATCCAACATTCCAATTAGCTCAAACTCTACTAATGCAGTCTGCCCCGGGGTAATCGTACTGGAAAATCCTGGCCACACATCGGGATTTATGGTCACATTGGTGACTTGATCAGGTTCCGGGGAATTAAATTCAACGGATAAAGAATATGTATCACCTACCATAATTTCCGGAATTTCTGTTGGGAATCCAGTGGCAACCGGTGGTTGATTCACGGCCACAAAACTGCCGCTTTCAAGGAAAATCCACGTATCCAGGGCAAAATCGTTTACATCAGCAACTGCCATTTTGATATGGTGGGTCGTATTAGGTGTAACCGAGGCAAATAACTGGAAAGCAACAGTAAACCCATCACATTGAATATCATGGACAATCGGATCAGTATTACTCACGTAATATTCAGAATTCTGTTCATGATTGACCGTACCAATAGAAATAGGAATTGTAGTACCGGGTATCCAGGCAATATTTTCGCCATCAAGAAAAAATGCAAATACATCCTGATAGCTATTAATATATTCAGGATATTCCTCAGATCCCATTACGAAGTTAAAGGAAATAAAATCATCTTCCGGGATAAAATCAAATTCAAGAACGGATGCATCGTTTGTTTGAAATCCCAAGGCATCTAAATCAGGATCACCGGGAACTCCATTGCTTTGTGAAATACCAGTTTCATCATTAGGGCCAATAGCAAATTCGGCTGATCCTGAACTTAAAATAATACCCTCATCCAAATCAATACCTGCAGTGTATCCACCGGAAAACAATCCGGATGCAATTTCTGCACCATTGTAATTTACGTTGTTATAGGATACACCTCCACCAAGAATATTCTGAACCATCTGGTCGGCAGTAATTCCTGATGTCATTGGTGTTACCATCAAGCTTTTGCTCCTCAAGCTCATATCCGGAGCCTGATCCATTCTATCTTTTATCTGCGATTGAACAGGCATTATCAGGCATATGATCATACTTGACAATAAAAATCTAAGAATTGGACTCTTTGTTTTCATAATAAATAATTTTTAGGTGAATAATTAATTAAATAAACCACCTAAAATTACACTCAAAAAATTAATAAAGCAACTAAAAACCAGTCGACTGAATAAACGTAGCTTTTACAAGGACGAAAGTAGCTTCTGATCGAATATACGTTTTTATAAACAGGCGGGATTGGGGTATCATCAAAAGATATACCACATGAGCGGGCATAAAAAAAGTGCCCCGGTGAGGGGGCACTTCTTTAAATCAAAATATGTTTTTATCCTTTATTCAAGAATGATCTTTTCAACGCTGGTCATCGTGGAGGATACCAGGCGCAGGTAGTAAACGCCTCTGGGCATGGTGCTCAGGTCGATCTGAACTTTTGAGCCTGCCTGCATCCTGCTTATCTCCTGTTCGAGAACCACCTGTCCGTTGGCATTTGCAATCAGGATGTATCCATCCGGAGATGCTTCGCCGGTGAATTCCAGTGTGATTTGTCCACTGGTGGGGTTCGGGTAAACATTCAGCCTGGCAGCATTCAGTTCCCGACCCAATGAAGTGGTGGTATAATCCAGGTTTTCAATCACGGTAGTGGCGCCTTCGCTCCAGGTTCCTTGTTCAACCGTGGAGTTTCCGTAGCTGACGCTCAGTTCGAACTCCTGATTGACAGATGCACGGTAAACCCTGAAAGAAACCGCTTCACCATCAACGAAACCATCTACGGATTCTGTAAGCTGATCATCTGCAAAAGCTGTAAGTGCTGCAGCCTGCCAGTTATCATTTATCATCATTACACCGGCACAAATCTGATCGGCAGTAAAAATTCCGATCACATCACCCGGCTCCAGGTTAGAAAGCGCTTCGGCAGTAAATCCAAATACATGGTTTGCCGGAGTAGCCTGTACCTCATTCCATGGGTGGTTGATGACAACTTCGGCTTCGGCGGTTTTTTCCATCATCGGCGCAGCGCATGAAGGATATTTAATATCAATTGCTGAGCCGCTGTTGGAAATCTGATAAGCTTCTCCCGGATAAAGTTCCTGAAGGGTGTTTATTCCAAATTCCGGCCAGTAAATCCCCGTTCCTGCAATGTCCTTGATCATTTTTATTCCTGAAAGGGAGCCGAACACATCTTCCGTATTAACCGCACAAATTGTATTTACAGGCAGATGTGACCATCCTTGGGGAATGCTGAGTTCCAGAGAAGGATAGCGAATATTACCCTGAACAAACAGGTTCTGGTTGGCAGCCATTTTTATTTTATAACCGTCGGTTACCGACCAGTCGCCAATGGTATTGATGTTTTGTCCCGGCCAGTAAATATGGCCCGCCTGATCGGCAACCAATACTACATCATTGGCAATGTCACTAAATACCTGGTCCATCGAAACATCATCCGGGGCAATATATGAAGAAATGCCTTTCCATCCCTGCGGCAGGGCAATCTGGTGTGTAGAAGGCTGAAGCACTTCAATAAGTGCGGTATTGCTTTCCACTTCGCCGCAACCATTTCCGTAAATTGCCTGGTAATCACCGGCATCTTCAGGTTCAACAGAACTGATAATGAGAGATGATGCGTTTTGACCCGCAATCACTTCACCGTTTCGGTACCATGTATAAGTACCCTGGGTAGCACTCTGACCAACAAATGACAGTTGCAACTGCTCGCCGGTATATACTTCCTGATCCGTTACATTGTCACTCTGAATTTGCGGAACATCAATGTTATAAGTCATTGCATCCTCATCGGCCACGGAACATGGCGTAAGCGGTTCAGCTATGAGCGTAAGCTCTACAGATTGATTGACAATATCCTGATATCCGGGAGTATAAACCGCATTGAGGGCGTAAGGATCATCAAAAGTACCATCGCCGGCAGTTGTCCATTGTACATCTGCATAATGCTGTGCCGAACCGTTAAGGCTGCTTCCGCCGCAGGCGGTAATATCCGAACCGGCATCCGCATTGGGTTCGCGTATGATTTGGATCGTCTTTAAATCGGTTGCCTGCGCAATACAGGGTGAAATTGCCTGTGCGGTCAGGGTTAATTCTACCGATCCACTATTGATGTCATCTGTTCCGGGGAAATAAGCGGGTTCAGCAATATTCGGATTGCTGAAAGTGCCATCGCCGGAAGTACTCCATAGAATCGTTGAAGTATTGTTGACTACCACACCATTCAGCGAAGCCACATCATCTTCGCAGGTCGTGATATCGTTACCGGCATTTACTGAAGGAAGGCTTATAATGGTCAGCATCATCTCATCACTTGCCATGATGGTACAGGGAGACTGCGATTCAGCCTCAAGTGTCAGGATCACGCTTCCGTTTTGGATATCTCCGCTGCCCGGCGTATATTCTGGATCTGGAGTTGAGGCATTGCTAAATGAGCCATCACCGTCAGTTGACCAATTTACGGAAGATGCATGATTAACTGTTCCATCAAGCTGAACCTGTTCAGTTTCGCAAATGGTTTGATCGCTTCCGGCAATGGCCGATGCAACGGGATCGAAATATATATTGATCTGATCCACTGCGGCAACCTCACATGGCGCAATGGGTGCAGCTGTCAGCTTAAGCTGAACGGAACCCGGATTTGAAACATCCGACGGACCGGGTGAATACTTAGGATTCAGCGTGGAGGCATTGATAAAGTTGCCATCTCCGGTTGTCGTCCATTCGAATTGATCGTAAAATGAAGCACTGGCATTAAGCTGGAATGGTGGAGTTTCGCAAACATGCTGCCCGGTGGCATTAAGAATGTCAGCAGTAGGATTATCGATGATTTCAA
>JBKHBQ010000074.1:0-15250 GCA_046542305.1 Bacteroidales bacterium | reverse complement strand
GTCGGGCGGGATATTGATGGCACCTTTCATCACCGTATTCTCGAATTCGGCGCCATAGAAGGAACAACCACTCAGATCGGCACCCGAAAAATCGACGCCCTGCAGGTGTGCTCCCTGGAAATTTGTTTTATAAAGCCGAGAGTGCACAAATGATGCACCTTCGAGTGAAGCGCCGGTAAAATCGGAATAGCTGAGATCTGCTGAATCGGCTTTGGCGTTAAAAAGCACTGAAAGCAGGAAATTGGTTTTGATGGCGGTACAACCTGTAAAATCGGCATTTACGAGTTCGCTTTCCTTCATCAGGGCGTTCGAAAAATTGCAATGCCTCAGCACCGTGCCATTGCCTTCGAAGCCGAACATATTGGCGCCCATCATTTCGGAGCGCGAAAAATCGGCCGAATCGGCAAGCATCCTGAACATGCGTGCCTGCTTAAAATCGCAGTCGACCATTGACGATCCGCTGAAATCGGTCCACCGCACATCGGCCACCCTGAAATCGCTGCTGTCGAATATGCTGCTGCGGGCTACGGCATACCTGAAGATGGTGCCCCTGAAGTCGCTGTGGCAGGCGACTATGCCCGACCAGTAGGCATCATCGAGCACATGCCCTCTGAAATCATCGCCATGCTGCGGCACGTAGGCAATGCCTTCCTTCCGTGCTACTCCGTTGGCCAGTTCCGATGTGCCGGCGATGATGGCAGCCACCTCCTCATAGTCCATGTAATCGATTCGTTTAAAACCAATACTGGTATCGGGCGGATCGGGGAAAAGCTGGCGGACGGCAGGTGTGGGATCACTCATGCAACCCGTCAGGTAAATCACGGCAGACAGTATCCAGAAATAAATGAGTTTGTTCCGTCGTATCATCTTTTCTGTTTATCAAACCACGTCGTTCTTCCTGAAAATCCTCAGGCTGAGAAGCAGGAACAGCCCGCCAAGTAATATGGGATACAGCAGCGAAAATACAATAAATACCGCCCTGCCCACCGTGTCGAGGATATAGTACGATGCCGCGCCCATTACGGTAAGTTTGGGATCGAACAGCACCAGCACCGAGGTGCGGAATACCTGCAACGGGTTAAACATGCCGATACCGATCACTGCCTCGGGATTCATCCGCATTTTCAGCATGGCGCCCATCAAAATAAGGTCGATGAAGGCCACCAGGATCAGCCACACAATAAATGCCGTGCTGATGGCCTGGTTTTGCGAAGAGGTCTTTACAGAGATAAACATCCCGATACCCAGGAAGCACAGCACCAGCACGGCCAGCAGGCTGCTGTACAAGGCAAACAAATCCCAGGGTACATCTATTTCAGAGAGCCAGCCCCAGATGGTGGCGCCGGTAAGGGCAATAAACACCGGGGTAAAGATCTCGATAAAGCGGCTGATAAATTTGCCCATGAGGTAATTTGAAAACGACACCGGCAGCGACAGAAAATATTCCATCACGTGGGTCTCACGGTCGCCTACTACTGATCTCACGGTAGTGATCAATACATACACCGGCAGCACCACGATACACACCTGCATAAAGGTGATCATCAGGCGCCCCAGCCCCACAAATCCGATCACCTGCGACTCGGTGATGCCCAGGGCAAACATCATCGCCACAAATCCGCCGAACAAGAGGCTGTACGACCAGAACCACCACGAGCGGAGGCTCTGCTTCAGCTCAAGCTGCATTACATACAACATTCCATTTCCCATCATTTCTCCTTGTTTTGGTTTAGTGCTGGTGCAGCATCTTTTTGTCCTTCAGGAATTCATCACGTTTGGTAAGTCCCTGGTCGATACGTTTTGCGGTTTCCTCATAGTTCCAGGTTTCCGATTTCTTTTCTTTCAGGGCGCCATAGCCATAGCCCATGGGCGTGCGGTCGCCAAAGCGAAACCAGGCTTGTTCCACATCGATCCATTCGCCGGTATCGCAGTGGCCCACATACATTTTCACTTCGCCGTCGCCTTTAAAGCGTTTCCAGTCATCACCCTTCATATATTCAACCAGGCAGCCGATGTCGTCGAACCAGATGACTTTTGAGCGGTTGTTGATGACCTGCGCCGAATATTCCTTTTCGGCCAGCCCCATCAGGCAGTTTACACAAATGTCGCGGTCCCAGTTAATCTCCCGCGGACTGTAATCGGCATCGCCGGCACATGCGGCAAGCATGGCAATCAATAGAAATAACAATACTTTTTTCATGATTTCGATTTTTTTTATTTTTAAATGTTTTCAACGCGTTCATCCATCGTGATCTTCCCCAGGTCCATCTCGATGGCGCGGGTGACCAGTGTTGAAATTTCCGACATCCTGTGGCTGCACAGGATCATAAGCGCATCCTTATTGTATTCGTGCAGTTTTCTGAAAAAGATGGCACGGGCCGCCGGATCGAGATTGGCGGCAGGCTCATCCATCAGCAGGATATCGGGCTTACGCCCCAGGGCAAAGGCCACCAGCAATTTTTGTTTCATTCCGCCCGAAAGTTTGTAAAAAGGCTTTTTCAGGTTCGGTTTAATTTCCAGCCCCAGTTCCTCAGCAATCCCGGTAAATTGGTCGTTATGCACGCCTGTCAGTTTCTCGAAGAAATCGAGCAGTTCCCTGATGGTCATTTTCAATGGCGGTGGCACCTGTGGTACAAATCCGACATTTTCCATGATTTCCTGGTGAAACTTCCGGGGGTCTTTTCCATTCACCTCAAGATTCCCTTCGAAGACATACTGCCCGAGCATGCATCGCATGAAGGTGGTTTTTCCGGCACCATTGGGGCCGCTAAGGCTGATGCGCTCTCCGCGGGCAAAATTCAGCGAAAGCTCATCAATCACCGGCCGGTTGTTGAAGATTTTGGTGAGTTTATCAGCTTTTACAAGTATTTCTTTTTTCATGGCAATTATGTTAGTTTATCCACACCTCTGAATGAATAGGACAATGCATCGCCGGGACATCTGTCTACGCATAAACCGCAGCGGGTGCAGTCGGAGCCGGCGTAATGAATTTTTTTAGTGGCCTTTCCGCGCTGCGTAAACCAGAGCGTATGCGGCACCAGGCACACCTTTTGGCATTCACGGCAATAGCCGCATTTATCGTGATCGAATTTGATACTTAACGGTGCAGCCGTACCGATAAATTTCATGGTAGTACCCAGCGGACACACGTAACGGCACCAGAACCGGCGGCTGTAAAGCAGTTCGAACATCACCAGCGCCAGTACCCAAAGCAGGATGAGACCGGGGCCATAGATCATCGCCCTGGAAATAATGCCCACCGGATTGATCACCTCGAATACCAGGTTGGTGGTAAAAAAAGCGAGCACGATAAATCCCGCCCAGAACACATAGCGCAGCGACCGGTTGAAAGTGTGCTCCTTCCAGTTGAACTTTTTTATAAAAAAATTGCGCAGCTTTTCCACCATTTCGGCAAGGAAGTGATACGGGCACAACCACGAACAATAGGAACGCCCGCCCATGATCGCGTAAAAGATAACGATGGTGGCCAGCCCGATCCAGAAATTCATGGTCAGGTGCACGATGTAACCGGTGGTGGATGAATTGGCCAGCATCTGCAGGGAGTTGAACGGGTCCATCAGGTAGAACCCCAGCAGCCGCGATCCGCTCAGCGATCCTTCCAAAACGGAAAGGTCGAGCATGAACGAAAACGTAAACAGGAGTGCAAAAAAGATCAGCACGCCCCAGCGGATATTCCGCCATTTATGCCGTTTGCGGGTTGAATCGCGCCACGCTTTGTAATCCAGGCCACTGAGCGTGTGCGGCATTTCGGCCACGGCTTTGGCCGGGATCGGTTTGCGGTTTTTGGATTTAAGCATGCGCACCTCCTTCCGGCGGCTCCACCACGATACTCGGATTTTCTGTCGGACACACCATCACACATACGCCGCACCCGGTACAGCCTTCGTTAACCTGTGGTATGTAGGATACAGAACCATCGGCCCGGGTGGTTTCCAGCATTTCGATGGCATGGCACCCGATAGGGCATTCGGTAACGCAAAGATTACATATTTCACGGTCGTAATACCGTTCACGCAAAGGCAACGCCTTAGTTTCGGCATTTTCGCGCCCGCGGCCTTTGTCCTGATGACGATCGCCATCACCATCCTGATGCTTGTGACGACCCGACCCACGGCCTCTGCCCTGCCCCACTCCATAATCCTGCCCCCGGCCCGGCGAACGGTGAACGCCTTTGAAATCCTCACCGCGCGGGTTTCCGGAAAATCCTTCTCCTCTCACGGCCAGACAGGTATCCGTATTCACTTTGGCAAATCCCATCCTTACGGCTTCCTTCATCGCCACAATCTGTACCTTGAACGGGTTGAATCCCGGCTCTGAACGGTCGTGCTCCTTTTCGTATTCAGTGATGGATTCCTCGCCAATCTTTTTAAACTGCTTGAAATCCAGCACGCCGGTGGGACAGGTTTCTACGCACTGCAGCGAATCGCAGGAAAAATCACAGGGTTGATTTCTCACATCGATATATGGCGTGCCGTATGAAAATACCTGGCTGATTCCCGCAAGCTTCACGGCCTGAACAGGGCATATCTGAACACACAAACCGCATTTGATACAGCCATAGATAAAATCCTTTTCATCCACGGCGCCCGGCGGCCTGAGGATATTTTGCCTGCGCAAATCAGATCCGTTCACCTTACGGATCATACCTGCGCCGGCACCGATGGCAGCGAGCGCTACCACCGCCACAGCCCCCGATTTAAGGAAGCTGCGACGGTTGATACCGGTGCTTTTCTGGTTCTTCATGTTGATCTTTTTAGTCAATACAAGTTCTTCACTTCAGAAATTCACTTTTACACCCAGATTGAAACTCCTCCCCGGCTCATAATACAGCGAGGCTTCAGCCATGTCTTTATAGGCGCGGCTTAAATGTTCTACATAATTCTTGTCGAAAATGTTTGTCACCGACACGTAAACGTTCAGAAAATCAATAGGTAGATAATGCAGCTTCAGGTCGAACACGGCAAAACCGGGGGTAGTGGTTTCCGCAAATGATTGCGATACGCGGTCCTGTTCGGCAGCAATGCGTCCCTTGATCTCCGTCTCAAATTTTTCCCGGTAATAGCCAATTCCGGTGTTTACCATAAACGGCGGGATTTCTGACAGCGGCTCGTCCCAGTCACTGTTCTGCGCATAAGTGTAGCCGGCCGCCAGGGCATACTTGAAATGCTCAAGGAAACGGATACTTACTCCGGCCTCGAAACCATACATGTACGCCTGATCGATGTTCACAAATCGCTTGGCATGCCTGGGATCTTTGCAGGGCAGGAATTTCCGGTCGAGCGTGGTATCGAGCCTTGCCGTAATGTAGTCGTTCAGATACGAATAAAACACATTTCCAAACACCGTCACCGATTCCCATTCCTTTTCCAGCCTCAGGTCGGTCTGATAGTTCTTTTCGTTTTTGAGATCCGGATTTCCGAGGTATTCATAAGCATCCATCCCTATGGACATGTGGTTGATGTACAGCTCGTGCAGTTCGGGTGTGCGAATGCCCCGGCCCAGCGCCCATTGCAGTTCAAGATAGTTCGCCATCTGCCAGCTCAGCGAGGCGTTCACCGAAAACGAAGTCATGTTTTCGGGAATGATGTCATTGTTGTACTGTTCCAGAAAATCCGGCGCCGGATCTTTGGCATCGTACGAGGTAAGATCGATCCTGGCCCCTGTCACCCACAGCAGTTGGGGTGTGACCTGAAACCGGTTTTCTATAAACAATCCCAGGTTTCTCTTCAGTGAATTCTGCCACACCAGGTCCTCAAAAACCTTCGGCGGATCGAACTGCTGGCCGGTACAACCGTTTACATAAACCTCGCGAGTGCGCGATCCGTCCTTGTTTTCGTATTTGTAATCCACACCCGCATACACCATGTTATCGGCCGAGGTCATCATACCCAGTTCGGCATTGCCGCCAACCACCTTAGCCGTTACCGGAGTTACGGCATGAACCATGGCATAGTTGGGCCGGTATTCGTTTGACATTTCATGATCTACGTACGAACCGAACAGCTTTGTACGCAGTGAAACGATTTTCTCCGTAAGGTTGTTGATGCGATAATCCACCGACAGCAGGCTAGAGTTGTCCTTATCGGCATCCATGGGCAGGCCGGCGTGAAGAATATCGCTGGCGAAACCCTGTTTCCAGTTGAGCTGCAGGCGGTGGCCTTGAGCCGGGTTGTAGCCCAGTTTCATCGAATACCCGATGCGTCTGAACGAGGAAGCAATCTCCTGCCCCGAACCGCTTTCATAGTTTCCAAAATCCTTGTATCCGGCGGTGAGGGTAAGGTCGGTTTTCTTTCCGGCCATAAACAGGTTTACCCCGCCCCAGATATTTGACCCGTTGGACTGAAAGCCGCCGTTGACATTTCCGCCGACGGTTTCACCGGATTTCAGAGCAGGTTTCCTGGTAACCAGATTGATCACACCGCCGAACGAGGGGCCATATCTCACGCTGTAAGGGCCTTTGATCACCTCGATCTTTTCAAGTTCCTCGGGAGATATCTGTGAAATTGCAGGGTCCATACGGTTGGGACATGCGTTGGTGCTGGTAGCTCCGCTGTTGTATATCGTGGTAAGTTGCTCGTACTTGAAACCACGAAGCACGGGCTCCATGGCAAAATTTCCGCGTTTCACCACACCGAACCCGGGCTGGTCTTCGAATACCTCTCCCACATCATGGATATCATTCAACTGCAGTGCCGTGGAATTGATGGTGGTTTTTTGCAGATGCTCACTCGGGCTGGCCAGGATAATGATCTCATCAATATAGAGGGTGGTGTCGGTTTGCGCCTGCACCAGACCGGTTGCCAGCATTAAGATGACAAACAGTAATTTATTTTTCATATCATTTTCAGCTTAAATCTTTCCAATCAAAATTCATTATTTATCTGAATGTTTCAATTTGCCCCTGAATCGTGCATTGATGTCAATCAGGAAAAATTCGTCATCCTGAATTCAGGGTACGGGAATATTAAGCTGATTTGGGTGGCGGAACCGCCACTTCAGGAAAGTTTTCGATGTACTGGTGCAGATAATAATAGCTCTTTGAATTTTTCTGCCATGCCTGGGGGCAGGTTTTCAGCATGTCGTTCACAATGCAGGTGATCTGCACGTTTTCGTGACCCGCTGTGGGAGGCGCATTCTTTTCCGGTTCGTCCTTCAGCCCTGCTCTTTCCTTGATGGCCTTCAGGTAATTGAAATCGCCCGCACACAATGCCTCATCACTACCCGAATCCTCTTCAGCCATGTACATCCATGCGATATTTTGGTACATGCAATAGGTAATTACCGGAAATGCCGACATCAACAGATAGCTGAGGTAAACACAAAGAATGGTGTATGTAAGCGTTTGACGCATATTTCTGTCCCCTGACAAAAGTACTAATTCTGTTCTTCCCAGATGTATATGGGCGCTTTATCTCTTAAAACAAATTTTGGTTTTGAAAATGGCGCCAGCCTTTCCAAGAAATCAAGGATCACCAGCACTGGCGACCCGTAGAAGAATTTCATGTCCTCGTTAAAATTCCAGAGATGTTCCACGTAGCTGTAAAGTTCGTAGGGCGTATCGCCGATGTTGTCGCCATCGCGGTCGAATCCCTGGTAATCGTCGAAATAATTATTAATCCATCGGTTGAGGTTGGCCGTTTTTCCCTGTGCCGTCACCTGCGAAAGGTTGTTGTGGAGGTAGTTTTCCTTGATGAGATTTCCCTCCTGATTGGTATGGAAAAACATGCCCGACACGCAGAAAGCGATTTCATTATGTGCAATGGTATTGGTTTTTTCCGGCACGAAAGGCGACACATCGAAATGAATGCCCTCGGCCGAATAGATGAAGCGGTTGTGCAGGATCTGGTTGGAAGAAGTTTCCTTCAATCCGAGGCACATGCCGCTTTCGCCCGTTGATTTCATGATCAGGTTGTGGGTCATGATGGTGCGCTCGCTGTACATCAGGAAAACACCTACGGAATTTTCGTAAAACTCGTTGGCTCTGATCCGGTTGTTGTGGGCATACATGAAATGAATGCTGTAGCGGTTGCCGATGCCCAGATTCTCCTCGAACAGGTTCTCCTCGGAATACCATACTACCATGTCGCGCACATCGTGCCAGTAGTTTCCATGGATGGTATTTCGTTTGGCCCACCACAAGCGAATGGCATCGCCTTTCAATGCTTTGGAACGGCGGGTAAGCGAGGAAATCT
This sequence comes from Bacteroidales bacterium, assembly GCA_046542305.1. GTDB lineage: Bacteria > Bacteroidota > Bacteroidia > Bacteroidales > 4484-276 > JBKHBQ01. Next base: position 7,037 of record JBKHBQ010000074.1, on the reverse strand, counting down.
CGTTGTGCTTGATCAGGTTGTGATCGGATTTAAAAATATCCACTCCGAAGAGGCATTCCCTGATGCGGCAGTTTTCCACGGTATTGTAGCTGCCCATGATCTTCACGCCGCAGTCGATCTTGTCGTGCGAACCTCCCGATCCTTCAATCACCATATTCTTCAGGTGGATGCTGTCGCCTTCGAGGTAAAACACGCTTTCCTTTTCCAGCCCCGACACGATGCTTTTTCCCTGCCCGTCGATTACCAGCCTGTTTTTGGTGATGGTGACCGGACCGGTATAGAACCCTGGATTCAGCAAAATGGTATCGCCGTCGGAAGCCAACTCCACCAGAATCTGCAGCGGGATGGGGTCCGCGGTATTCACCTCCGGCTGTATTGGATCATAGGTGCCAAACTTCGAAAAGTCCTGTGCCGCAGCAGGCAAAGACACCAAGAAGAACAAGGCAATGAAAACCTGCAGGCTGCAAACCCGCACCGGGTCTGCAACCTTACAGGTAACCATGAAAAAATTGCATATTTGCCCTCTATGAATCATATTGGCTCTCCGGTTTTAGTTCTTTGCGTTTTTGCATCATGGCCAGGATCAGCAGCACAAAAACCAACAGCGTGACGAAGAACCCGAAATACGGGTACGACAGCGTAGTAAACTGCGCCACCTTGCCCTCGCCGAATACCGTGGGCATAAACTCCTTGATACCTTCGAAGGCGCCGCCGCCATGTAGCCCCAGGTGATGACCGTACCAGTACAGTCCGATGATGTACATCCCCAGGAAGTAAAAGGGCAGCAAAGCCGGGACGATGGCAAAGCCAGCATTCACCCGCTTTTTTGTGAAGATAAAAAGTACGATGAACAGGCCCAGGACCACAAACAGGTAGGGCGAGTTATACATCAGGTTGTCGAGGAAGATCAGGAAATCCGGTGTTACATTCACCTTTACAGGCTGCCCGGTTTCCGGATCGATGATCTCGTTGCCCTGCGCATCCTTTTTGGTATCGTACACCACATAAGGGGGTTTTTCCACTTCCGGGTCAACATTTCTTCCCTGCACAATCCTGTACATGCCGATGTAGTGATTGATGGCGTTCATCTCCACCAGGCAATCGGCGCCTGCCTGTCCGGCAGCCAGTTCTTCGCGCTCCTTCTGCCCTTCGCATCCGTTGTACACGCCATTAAATTTGAATTCGATCCTGATTCCGTCAGGATACATCGACTCGGGATACTGATGGCTTTGCAGTGCAACCCACCAGATGGGCAGAAAATAGGATACGATGAGTAATACGAGAGCAATTCCGGCAAAAATCTGATATTTCTTCATAACCAATTATTTCTTTGCCTTATCCAGTACTCCGGCTTCATCCAGCATGTAAGCTACGGCATCGTAAAGATCCTTATCCGTGCAATCGGTACACGATCCACGTTCGGGCATGACACCGTATTTACCATCCGGTATTCCGTTAATCACGCTTTCCTGCAATGCTTTTAACCCCTTGGGAGCCACTTCGGCCCAACGCTCGGTATTGGTCATCTTAGCGGCCCCGGCAACACCGGTCATATGGCAGGCCATGCAAATGCGATCGTAAACTGCTTTGCCGTTTTCCAGGTCGGCAGTCATTTCCTTTTTCTCCTGTTTTTGTAGATTTTCTGAGGTTTCATCGGCCTTTGGGGGGGACCCCACACAACTGGTGATCATTGCGGCAATCAAAACCATCAGCATTAGTTGAAGTGCATTTTTCATGTTGTAGAAGATTTAAGTTAGTTAAAAGCCAAAAGGACATGATCGCCCGGGGGCCACCACATCCTTCCGGCGGATGTTGGTTGTAATGATTATTTTCCTGTCATTTCTTTCATCACTTCCTCCGATCTGATTTTCATATACTCGATGATCTTATCGGCACTTTCAGCGGAAACATTCTGGTTGGGCATAGCCAGTTTGAATTTCTGACGCATGGCTTCAATATCTGCCTCATCAAAATGTTCCTCGGGATTCATGATCCACGATTTCAGCCACTCGTCAGTACGGCGCTTATGAACCATGAACAAATCGGGACCGTTGTATTCCTCACCAAAACGGTGGCAGGCATTACAGCCATGGTTCAGGTATTCCATCTCGCCCGTGAGCATGTTTTCCATTTCGATGGCCGAAGGCTTGAATGCCTGCATCTCCATATCTTTCTGTACCCTGTTGGAATAAGCCAGCAGCCTTTCATTTTCAGCATCTTCATTGAATACTACCGTAAGATATCCCTGCAGTTCGCGATCGGCAGGATGATGCACCTTGTCGAGCAGCAGCGGATACATACCTGCTTTTTCAGCATGAAATTCGAGCGTTGCCGTTTCGCCCGGACGCCACCTGTACATCTGGTCGTACGAAGCAATTTCATACACATAATGCGAGGTCTTCTCCTGGTCGTGGTTCGTGATGTGGATCATCACATTCTCTCCCTGATCCACGGTAATATCCTTCGGATTTATTTCGCCGTTGTAAATGGTGGCGTAAACGTGTACCCCGTCGCGCAGTTTCGTCACTTTTTCGCCGCCTACTTCGGTATAATGTTTCGACCTGCTGTTGGTGGTGATATCTGTACCAACCTCATAGCGGTCGATGGATTTATAATCGTTTACATCGATTATTGCGGTATAGTGTGGCTCACCCATGGGAATCGGCAGGTCATAAATAATCTTCATTTTATCTCCGCTGATGTCGATGAGTTGGTGATTCTGCGGATGCAATGGTCCAACCGGATTGAACCTGTCGATAGAAAGTTTATTCAGCGCGATCAGGTAATCACCTTTGGGGTCGCGTGTATCACCGTGTGACGAAACCAGGTGACCAACGTTATAATGCGAAGGAACATAATCAATCACTTCCAGTTTGAGGTAATTCCATTTGGTGATCCGTGAATCGACGTAAATAGAAGTATAGATGACACCCTCTTCATCGTCGAACTGGTTGTGCAACGGGCCAAGCCCCACCTCCACGCTTCCGTGCAAGGCGTCTTCCAACGAAATGATCGGGATGCCATAGGTATCCACGCCTTCAAAATTTTCTTCCTCAATAGCTTTCATGATCTTCTCAAACGAATACACCCAGGCATGTGAGTCAAGTTTCCCGGCAACTATGATGTACTCGCCGGAAGGATTTACATCCACCCCGTGTGGTGATTTGGGTTCAGGGATCAAATATAGCAAACCTTCTTCAATGGCCACCTCAATGGGGATAACTTTGTGCCCGTTCACGATCTTGTATTTTCCCTGCCTGACTACTTCTTCTGCTTTCTTCCAGTTGGTTACGTGCAGATAATCCACATCGCGCGAGGAGCAGCCGGCCTCAAACGGGGGACGTCCGCTTTCGATACCACCGATGTACATTTCGGTGCAGAAGGAATTGGTGAAGCCCCAGCCGTAGCTGGCTTCCTTACCGGCATCTGAAAGGTCCTGCGTGTAGGGCGGGAATTCGAAGGTAAAGGATTTGTCGGGATCCACCTGGCCGGTTTCATTGTCGAATTTCCAGTAGGTCAATCCGCCGCGCCAGTACTTTTCAAAATTGGTTTGCGATAGCGGATAGTATTTCCTGTCGAGCGGCGCCGGATACTGGCAGGCCTCAAGGATGTACTCCGAATTGGGCGTGAAGAAGTTTCCGCCGTGATCGCTTCTGAAGATCGGGTTCTGGATCACGTCCTTCAGCTCCCAGTCCGTCAGGCTGACGATAAAGATTCTCGGGTTGGCCTTATCGTTGACGGTGGCCCATTTGCCATCGTAATTGCCATCGGTTTCAGAGAATCCCGGATGGTGGGTATCACCCCAGAGTATTTCCTGGCCATCAATAAAACCTTTGGCCATCATTTCGCGGGTTTCCTTGCTGTAGCCATATCCATTGTAAGGCTGATAGGTACACACCGGGACGTATTTGAGCAAACGCATCGAAGGCACCGAATACATGGGCATATTTCCTTCCTGTCCGCCTGAGTTCAGCGCCACGTATTCGTCGGCGATGTTATCGGGGGTATATGTTTTTGCTGCAGCAAGGATGTCATCTGAATTCAGGCCCCTGCGGTCGATCACATTTTTCAGGGATTCCTTGCCCCTGGGCGCGCCCAGTTCGGCGCTGCCACCGGATTTGTCGTCACCACAACCTGCCAGTACAAGCAAATAAATCAGGGCTGAACCCATCAGCAGGAAACGGCTGAGATATGTTGTAAAATATTTCATTGTTCAATTCTTTTTTTAATTACTAATCCGTTTACCTATTAATATTCGCCTTCTTCGAGTTTAATGCGAAGCAATTCTTTTGCACGCAAACCCACGTCGGCAGCTTTCACCTGATACTGAAAATACTGCTCCGCCCATAGGAATGCATCGCGCCACTTGCCTTCAGCGGCATATTTTTCGTAATTCTTCTTGGCGGTTTCTGCCTTACCAAGCTGGTCTACTGCATCATCAACCAAAGCCTTCACATATTCATGCTCCTGGTAGTTGTTTTCCTTAAGCCAGGCCACCACGCCGTTGATCACATCCTGGGTTTGATTGACCACCACGATTTTATCTTCGTAGTTCTTCTTGTATTTGGCAAGTTCTTCCGCATTCAGTTCCTCTTCGGCGCCGGCATCGGGGCCACTGTAGTTCTTCGGTTTCACCAGCAGGATACCTTGCATTTCGAGGTGAAGGGCCGAACAGAACTCCGTACAGTAGTAGGGGAACACGCCGGAGCGATCGGCGGTAAAGGTCAGCGAGGCTGTTTTGCCGGGCTCGAAGCTGCCGTGAATGCCGTAGGTACTCACCGTAAATCCGTGGGTTTCGTCTTCGGCGCGTTCGAGGTTAGTCAGGTGGAAAGTTACCACATCACCTTCGTTCACTTCCACAATCTCGGGCACGATGTGCGAACGGATCAAGGTTCCGAAGATGTGTACGCGATTGCCTTTACGTTCTATCTTTTCCTTGCCGGCCACCGTTTTAAACTCGGATATCTCTCCGGTACGGGTGTTGGTACCGGTTTCGTAACGGATGATGGGTTTAATCTGTGTACGCAGCACGGCCACCGACCCGTAGATGTTGGCCTGGGGCACGCTCATGGTGTAGATGTCGCGCATGTTGTCGTCGCTGATATCAATCAGGTGCTGATAGCTGGGCCTGATGGTGCCGATCTTAGGCATGTTGTCGTACAGCGCCTCTTTGTTGGTCACCACCAGGTAATTCGAATGCGGCTCCGCGGACAACCCCTGGGGGATCATCAGGTGACCGGGCTTGAAACTCAGTGCCAGTTCGACCTCTTTACTAAGGTTTTCGTAATTCCAACGGATGATCTTCTTGTCATCATATGCTGAGGCAAATGCCGTATTTTCGCGGTAGTCGAAGGTAATGTCAATTACATTTCTCCCCAGGTCGAGGCTGCCGTGTTGTACGGCTGAAAGATCGACCAACGGGATGCTTTCCTGTGTGGAACCTGCGTAGGTACCGTTGTTGATTGCCTGCTTCACTTTTTCGAAATCGAATACGATGGCCTTGTCGGCTGCCGTGATGAAATACTTCCCATCAGGTGTTACCTTCACCTTGGAAGCCGAAGCGGGAATTTTGATCATGGCCACAGCGTTACTGTCCAGCGCAGTTTTTAATAAAACCACACGCGTGTCGTTGATCTTTGTGGTAGGCGCGTTTTCAAGTTTTTTGAAATCCACGACATATACAAAATTCTCCCCATTCATTTTTGCAAGGCCGGTTACCAATCCATGGCTTTCTGCCTTACCGGCATCGAAATAACCGAGGGTGTAGGGGGGCATCTCCATGGTAAAGGTTTCCTCCTTGATGATACGGCCGACGTGATGTCCGGTGGTGGTTACCTCTTCCGGTTCGTGAAACGACCAGAACGTTATGCCGGCTTTAAAATCATCCCTTGAAGTGGATTTCAGATCCCAGGGCGCCGGATACTCGCTGGTCTGGATCAGGTACTCCGAATTTTCGGTAACGGCCACGCCCGGAAAAGCATTTTTGTAGAGGAGGTTGGCCAGCACCTGTTTGGTTTCGAAGTCGTCGAGGCCCAGCAGAGCAATACGCGAATTGGCCCCGTCGGAATAAAACAGGTATTTCCCGTCGTACATGCCGCCGGTTTCCGAGAGCGCCGGATAGCGCATATCGCCGTACTCGTAGATCCGGTTGTCGTGCGAATTCTTTTTGAGCATCAGCGAGCTTTCGTCATCGAAAGCATAACCCTGCCAGGGTTCAGGTGTGAATACCCCTACGTATTTGTAGATCCTCATGGACGGCAGCCCGTAAACGATCATGGTACCCGAGTTGCCGGTACCGATGAATCCGAAATATTCATCCCTTCCGCCACGGGGCATGAAGGTTTTAAGTGCTGCAAGAACGTCGTCGTCGTTGAGTCCCCGCTGTTGTTTTACATCGTTGAGCGTTTGCTGCCCGCTGACCTCATGCACAGGCACGAGAAACGAGAAGCAAAAACAAATCAACGCAACATATTTGATCGATTGATTCATAATTAATACTTGATTGGTTAGTACTGAGAAATAATATTGATCATTTTTATGATTTTCATGTTCAATCTCAATTTAGCGAGCCATTCCCCTCAACTGAATCTCAAAATTATGTCAGGAAAAAAATGATTTTTGTTTTTTTAACTTATTTGTTTCAGGTTTAAATTGGAAGGCAGGTTTACACGGATAATTCACCAATGTATTGAATTAATGAACTTTACACCCGCACGCATGAAAGCACCGGGGGTTTATTTGATCAGGAATGAAGGGTTTAAGGCAGGTTTTAATCAGCCTCGCCCCAATTTAATGTGTTGAAATCTTTAACAGATTTTTACCTTTATCATATTCATGTACATATCTACCTCTTACGATTCGTTTGTCGAAACAGCAGCATAAATCAGGTGCTCAGAGAGATATGTGAAGTTTTTCCGGATGGAAACCGCCCGGATTACTTTGCAGATGCTAAGGATTTTATGACCTAAGTCAGCTTTATGTGGTTTCAATTCCTTGATGGTGCGATTGGTAGCCTTTAAGGAATATTTCAAAACCTT
>JBKHBQ010000073.1:0-15263 GCA_046542305.1 Bacteroidales bacterium | reverse complement strand
ACACTGTGAACGACAACCTCGACCAGATCGACCGGAGCACCCTGAAAGTGGTGGGTGCCGTGGTGTTGAATGTCGTTTATCGGCCGGGGGTGATTTGATCAGAGCAGGTTTATGAATTCTTCACGGTTACTGATGGGCGCAAATGCCGGTTCATTAAATATCCGCTCCCGGTCCGTAAATCCCAGCATCACCGCTTGTTCAAGAAATTTTAAAGCGCCTTCGGGATCATCCCGTTTCATTTTGATCATGGCGCTGAGGTAGGCATGTTCAGGGTTAAGCGGCTCGACCAGCCGGTATATGGCAGCGCCTTTTTCGGCGGCCTCAAGGTTATTTTCCTGAACGGCGCGGTTGGTCATCATATAAGCCAAAAGCCCAAGATAAGAAATCAGGCGCTTGTTCATGAGCTCCTCTTCACGTACGGCCGCCGGCTCAAACAATTTCTGAACCTCGGTTTACCACCAGTTCGGATCACGGCTGGTAAAAGAAGTCATAAACACATATTGCCGGCCCATTTCCTTTTGAAGGTAATTCACACGCTCCTTCAGTTGCCGGTTGTATTCGGGATTTTGTTTGATCTCTGCAGCAATCTGCCCGAAGGATTCCGTATCGGTAAGTTCATCCAGTACGTTGATGGCACGACCGGTTAGCTGTTCAGCTCCGAAATGCCACTCTGCATTCCGCAGTTCTGCGATCTTTTCATCGTAGAGGTTATATGCTTGCGCGATAATCTGATGATCCGCGGCAAGTGTTCCGCTCTTCATGGCGTTAAGATTGAGGATCAGGAAAGCCTCCTGCATCACTTCCGGCTGCGGCCAGTGATGTCCGCCGTCGAAGGTAATGAGTGTGGTATTGAATCCGCTTTTGGAAAGTTTCCTTTCGGTATTCAGCAATTCATTCAGGTTGAAATCGGCGTTTCCCACCATTCCGATGTAATCGAAATTCCCTTTGTCAATATATTCGGCCTGAGGAAAACCTGCTCCGGCACCAATTACACAGGCAATATCCGGAAAATCCATGGCAAAATAAAACGCGGCCCTTGCGCCACCGGAAAATCCAAGGATGTAGGTGCGCTGTTCATCGACATTTACAATCCGGCTGACTTCGGTACGCATATCACTAAAAATCTGCAATCCTTCCTCGATCGTCTGTCCGTTCTGCGAAAGCATCGATCCGGCAAGGGCAAAACCGTATGCATCTGCCAGCGATTTGTACATGCCCACCGGCAGGTTGCCATCCGCATGCGGATCGAGAATATAAATGACCGGTACAGGCGACGGCGCATCCGAAGGAAGATAAAATACAAATTCGCCGTAATCAACCATCCCTTCATCCGGAGTTGTCTCAGGGGCAGTTTCCTGCGGTTCGCTGAGATTTTCCTCCGGAATCTCAGTCGTGTCGATTTTAATGAGCGTATCAGCCGGAGAATTCATCTCCTCCACAGTTTCCTTCCTTTCGCCCGGATCTCCTGCACAACCGGCCAAAAGAATACACAGAACCAATATGTAAATTACAGTTCTCATCAAATTAAAGCATTTCGTTGGCCAGGTTGGCCAGCTCGGAGCGTTCACCTTTTTCGAGCCGCACGTGGGCGTACAATCCATGATGCTTGATGCGGTCGATCAGGTACGAGAGCCCGTTACTCTGTGAATCGAGGTAGGGGGTATCGATCTGGTAAATGTCGCCTGTGAAAATAATTTTTGTGCCCTCCCCTGCCCTGGTGATGATGGTTTTCACTTCGTGCGGCGTGAGGTTCTGTGCTTCATCCACGATAAAAAATACATTGGATATGCTCCGGCCGCGGATGTAGGCCAGCGGTTGAATCAGCAGCTTCTCGTTTTCGATGGCTGCCGTAATGTTTTGAAATTCTTTATCATGTTCGCCAAACTGGTTCTGGATAAATTTCAGGTTATCGTAAAGCGGCTGCATGTAAGGATCGATCTTTGACTTGGCATCGCCGGGCAGAAACCCGATGTCCTTGTTGCTCAGCGGCACGATGGGCCTGGCCATAAAGATCTGCTTGTAGTTTCTGCGCTGGTCCCAGGCTCCGGCCAGTGCCAGCAGTGTTTTTCCCGTTCCGGCAATTCCCTGCAATGTAACCAGCCGGATGTGCGGGTTGGTGACGGCATGAAGGGCAAAAACCTGCTCGGCATTGCGGGGCAGGATTTTTGAAACCGGGTGCTTATCGATGCGCTCCACCAGTTGATTTCTCGGGTTGTAATACCCCAGCGCCGACGATCCGTTGCTTTGCAGGATAAAATATTGATTGGGCACCGGATTTTCGATCCTGAGATCTTCAGGTTCGCAGAGCCCTTCGGCGTATAGCCGGTCGATGCCGCGCTTATCCACGTTTTCGTGCCGGGCAATACCTGAATAGAGTGAATCCACATTCTCGATCTTTCCCGTGAGGAAATCCTCGGCCGGCAGGTTCAGCGCCTTGGCTTTAATGCGCAGGTTCACGTCCTTGGTCACCATCACCACCTTGCGCTCGGGAAACTCTTCCTTCAGCGCCAGGGCGGCATTCAGGATGCGATGGTCGTTCTTGCGCTCACCGAAAATCGCTTCGGCATTCATCTGGGCCGATTTGTCGTTCATGATCACCTTGAACTTTCCCTTGTTGCCGTTTTCGAGCGGAATCCAGTTCTGCAGGGAAGCATTGTCGGAAAGCCGGTCCATGATCCTGATAAATTCGCGGGCCTCAAAATTGATGGTGTCGTTGCCTTTCTTGAACTGGTCGAGTTCCTCAAGCACGGTGATGGGGATGGCTACATCATTGTCGTCGAAGCTGTTGATGGAATTATGATTGTACAGGATTACAGAGGTGTCGAGGACAAAAATTTTATTGTGACCTTTCACTTTTACCCTGGCTTTTACACCGTCAGATGAAGTAGCCTTTCTTTTGGCAGTAGTCTTTTCCGTTGATTTTTTATCGGCTGCTGCTGATATTTTTTTGTCAACAGCAGATGGTTTCTTCCTGGTGGCTTTTGGCGTAATTTTTACTTCAGGTTCAGCAGTTTTTTTTGTGGTCTTTGCTTTTGTTGTGGGTGCTTTGGTGCTTTTCTTCGCCATATATCTCCTCCGAAAAATTTCGACTAAAATACATTGAAAATGAGTTAAAGCGAAAACAGGTTTTTGAATTTTTATTAACGACAGTTGATGAACTAAACGTAAAAAGCCCTGCAGAACGCTGTGGTCCTGCAGGGCACGATTCTTTCCCGGAGGCCGCTATTTCCCTTCCGGCAGGGGCTGGCCTTCGATCCAGGGTGCGCCGGCTTTTGCCAGATCCTTCTCCAGTGCCGGAATTTTGTTGTTGACAATATCCACCAGCCTGATTTTGACATCTGCAAATTGTGTTTTTGCCAGATCGAGACTTTGGCGGTGCATCGGGGTAGGGCCATATGTGGAATTGGATGTTCCGGTGGTGGCCGTTCCCAGCCGATCGCCTACCGATGGTTTTGTTTTCTCACCCACTTCGCGCTTCGAACGGTTGCCGTACATCTGTTCATCAAGATCATATAGTTGCTGCTTGAGGGCATGAACACGCTGGTCCAGATCTCCGGGTTCAGCCGTGGAACGCTCCAGTGCTTTTTCCATGGCCTTTACTTTTTTCTGCGCTTCACGCAACTGAACGGATGCTGCCGAAGTGGCACGGCGCACATCCTCGATCTCGCGCCAGAAAGCTGCCACATCCTGCGGAGAAGCACCATCCAGTGCGCCTTCATGCATTTTTACAACTTCGAATTCCACCGGTCCGGCCAGCCGTGTAATTTCTCCATTCACTTTTTTCGACAGCGACACCGTATAGGTTCCCGGTGCAGCAAGAAAACCTTCGGGTTCCCATTCCGACGACAGGTTGTTAAGCGTTATGGCATTCACGGCAGGATAACGCAGGTTCCAGGCCACACGGTGAAATCCTTTCTTTGCCGGTCCTTCGATACGGCGGATCACATTGCCTTCGGTATCGGCTACCGTAAGGATCATCTGCGGTTCATCCTGCCGGCGCTCGGCTTCCACCTCATCCCAGCCGGGGAAGGGAATGTCTTTGTTTTCCTTTTTGAGTTTCTTTTCGGCTTTTTGCCGCTGCTGCTTGTTGGTAGTTAAACTTTCGTTGAGATAATACGTAAATACAGCGCCAAACGGCGGATTGGGTGCGATGTAATAATCTGCGCCCTGCGATCCGCGGTCGCCGAAACTCACCACCGGACGTTCGATGTACCACCAAGCTTTCCGGGGCGTGAATAACGTGGCCTCTTCTTTTAGCTGTTCTTCGGAAACATTACGAAGCGGGGTATAATCGTCAAGAATGTAAAATCCGCGGCCAAAGGTTGCACCAACCAGGTCGTTTTCCCGACGGTGGATGGCAATATCCCGGAAGGAAATCGTGGGCACCCCGCCGGACAATCCGGTCCAGTGTTGCCCGCCGTTCACTGTGAAATAAATTCCGAACTCCGTGGCGGCAAACAACAGCTCCGGATTCACATGATCCTGCACCAGCCGCCACACCAGTGTGCGTTCAGGCAGATTTCCGGCAATGGATTTCCAGCTTTTTCCTCTGTCGGTACTTTTCATCAGATAAGGATTCAGGTCGCCGAATTTATGGTTGTCGAGGACCACATACACGGTACTTGCATCATGCAGGTCGGCTTTGATGTCGTTCACGAAAGCCGTTTCCGGGACATCCGGCATTTTGCTCACCGAAATCCGGCGCCAGTTTTGTCCGCCGTCTTCGGTTACGTTCACCAGTCCGTCATCGGTACCGGCATAGATCAGCCCCTCCTGAAGCGGCGATTCGGCCAGCGAGGTAATGGTATTGTAATTCGACATGGCGCTGAAATCCCATGGAGCATCCCAGCCCCAGGTTTTATCCATGATAGGCAACTCAATCCGCTCCTGGTTCCTGGTAAGATCACCTGAAACCGGAGTCCAGCTATCGCCGCGGTTATCCGAACGCCAGACACGCTGCGAGGCAAAATAAAGTCGTGTAGGCTGATGCGGGCTAACAAGTATCGGCGCATCCCAGTTGTAGCGTTCATAATCCTCTCCTTCGCCCGGCTGGGGCTGAATATACACTACCTCCCCGGTGGTGCGGTCGATCCGTACCAGGTTCCCTTCCTGCCATTCGGCGTAAACGATGTCGGGATTTCCCGGTTCTGTGGCCGGCTGATGGCCGTCGGCATACAGCACCACTTCCCAGTCGGCATTGCGGATGCCGTGCCGGTTATCGGTTCGTGAGGGACCGCCCTGAGTGCTGTTGTCCTGGGTGCCGCCATAAATGTTGTAGAAAGGTTCGGCATCATCAAGTGCCAGCTTGTAAAATTGCGTTACCGGAAGGTTCGGAATATATCGCCAGTTTTCCGCAAGATCGTGACTTACATAAAGGCCGCCATCCGTTCCGGCAAGCAAAAATTCGGGCTCATCGGGCCTGAAAGCCAGTGCATGGTTATCGGAATGCTTATCGGTTTCCTTGAGCCTCCTGAAATTCTTCCCGCCGTCATCGGTAACCTGAAAACGGACATCGGCCAGGTACACCCTGTCGAACTGATGGGGTGAGGCATACAACTCCTGATAGTAATGCGGCCCGGTGCCGCCCGAAACCGTTTCTGACATTTTTTTCCACGAAGCGCCGCGGTTTTCGGAGCGGTAAAATCCGCCGTTGCGCCGGTCCAGTTCAATCACGGCATACACCACATCCGGCTGTTGCGGCGAGATGGCCAGGCCGATCTTTCCCATGTTCGATTCGGGCAGGCCCTTTTCGAGCTTCTCCCAGTTTTCTCCGCCGTCTTCCGAGCGGTAAATGGCGGTATTGGGCCCTCCGCCCATGTAGGCAGCCACATTGCGGTGGCGCTGCCAGGTGGCGGCATAGAGCCTGTCGGGGGTGCGTGGGTCGATTACAATGTCGGTTACGCCGGTCCATTGGTCATCACCTAAAGTTTTTTTCCATGATTTTCCGCCGTCGGTGGATTTGTAAAGCCCGCGTTCTCCGCCCTTCGACCAGAGCGGTCCCTGTGCAGCCACCCACACGATATCCGGATTTTCCGGGTGCACGATGATCTTCGAGATATGCTGCGACTCCTTTAAGCCCATATTTCTCCAGCTCTTTCCGCCGTCGTCACTTTTGTACACGCCATCACCATACCCTACATGACGGCCGCCGACATTTTCGCCGGTGCCAACCCACACCGTGTTAGGATTGTCAGGATCCACCGTAACACAGCCAATGGAATAGGATTTCTGATCATCGAAAACAGGTTCCCAGGTGGTGCCGCTGTTTTCGGTTTTCCACACACCGCCCGATCCTACTGCCACATACCATGTGCTGTAATCTTCGGGATGAATGGCAATATCGGCGATCCTTCCCGACATAAACGCCGGTCCGATGTTTCTGAATTTTAAGGCGCTGAAGGTGCCTGAAGTGAAAAGGCTGTCGCTGTCTTTCTGAGCTGCAGAACCAAAAGCAAGACCCAGGAGCAGGATCATCAGCAAGATCCCCGGTGAATTTCTTCGCATAATTGTAATTTTTAGTTGAACCAGTTTGTGTTTGAAATATGTGAAAAACAAAAATAGAAAATCATATTCAATATGAACCCCAGAATTAAAGGGACATAAAACATTTACCGGTTTACCGGCAGGCCCATTTGCCTCCGATTTTGTGCATGTTCTTAAAAAATTGCCCCCGATTCTATACATTTGTGGAAGTATTAAACTTGATTGCAGATGTTTACAAGAAAAATCTTAACTGAATATCAGATATTTTCATCAGGATTTTACCAATTTATTGTTTCCGTTTTATTCCGTTCACCGGCTTCCGGATAATCCCGATTGGTTGATAAACGATGTCAGTTAAATAAATTAATTCAGAAGTTTATCTTTGTGAGAAAAGCATTTATGGAAAGAATTTCACTTACGAGTACCGGCCCCGAATTTTCAAGAATCGCCCTTGGCATGTGGCGGCTCAACACCTGGAATCTGAATACCGATCAGCTTGTCGGTTTTCTGGAAGAAGCCATTGAAATGGGTTTTACCACCTTTGATCATGCTGATATTTATGGCGACTATACGTGTGAAGAAATCTTTGGCCGGGCGCTGAAAGAAAAGCCGGAGCTTCGTCAAAAAATGGAGTTGGTGAGCAAGTGCGGCATTAAACTGATATCTGAAACCAGGCCCAAAAACCGGTTTCATGGGTACGATACTTCCAAGGAGCATATTCTTGCCTCGGTGGAAACTTCGCTGAAAAACCTGCACACCAATCACCTGGATTTGCTGCTTATCCATCGCCCCGACCCGCTGATGAATGCTGCCAGGGTAGCGGAAGCTTTTGATGAGTTGCGTGAAAACGGCAAAGTTAGGTATTTTGGCGTATCGAATTTTACGCCGTTTCAGTTTGAACTGTTGCAGTCGCACCTGCATTTTCAGTTGGTGACCAACCAGGTGGAGGTATCGGTACTGCAGATGAATGCACTTCACGACGGCACCCTGGATCAGTGCCAGAAAATTGACATCCGCCCAATGGCATGGTCCCCATTTGGAGGTGGCACGCTTTTCAGCGGCGAATCCGAACGGGAAAAAGCTCTTCGAACCGTGCTTGGTGAGATCGCATCTGAACATCATGCCGCCATAGACCAGGTGGCGCTTGCATGGCTGTTGAAACATCCTGCCGGCATCATCCCCGTGCTGGGAACGGGAAATTTACACAGGATACGCGGAGCTGCAGGCGCTTTGGAATTAGAACTCTCCCGGGATGAATGGTTCAGAATCTGGACGGCATCGGCCGGACAGGAAGTGCCATAGGATTTCCCCGAAAAAAACAATGCAACAATCAGCTAAAAAATTACCATTATCCACTTAATATGTAACTAAATTAGATGTAAATCCGTCATGGTATCGATAATCATAAAATCTTAAATCATGAATAAATTTGGATACCTGATGCTTGCGGCTTTAATCACAGGCATTTTTATTGCTGCAGCCTGTGCAGATTCCTCAACAAAACAAAATGATCCGGTCTTTGCCACTCGTGCAATAGGAGACCAGGAGTGGATGATTTCGAACCTGGATGTGGATACCTTTAGAAACGGCGATCCCATTCCCCATGCCAAAACCACTGAAGAATGGTTACAGGCAGCCGGCCAACAGCAACCAGCATGGTGCTATTTAAATAATGATCCCGCCAACAGCCAAAAATACGGGAAGCTTTATAACTGGTTTGCGGTAAATGATCCGCGCGGGCTGGCTCCCGAAGGGTTTCACGTTCCTACAGAAAAAGAATGGGACAGACTCATCGGTTTTCTACAGGCTGAAAACAACGGCGACTTCAATGAGTGGAATACTCCGGGAGGCTACCGGAACCACGATGGAAGATTTCTTGAACCGGAAGAAAAAGCCAACTGGTGGGCTGGGGATAAATCCATGAAGATCCTTGCGGTAAATTACACCTTCGATCCGCGAAGCAAGATTTTTAAAAAACAAGCAAGCGATCAGCCCATTGGTTTTTCCGTAAGATGCTTACGGGATTAAAGCTTCCGTTTTCGCCATTCACAGGTATGGCTCCGCCATTCACAGATTTTTTGTTGAAAGGAACACCCGCGGATGCATAATTTTGCCGGTAAGTTTAAAAGAAATTGTCGAATAACTAACTCAAAAAAATTATGTGTTCAAACAGCAAATCCGGAACAATGTTTTTCGCCCTGCTGGTGATTGCCGCGGGTGTTCTATTCCTCTTCAACAGCCTCGACCTGCTGCCCTACGCAGTTGCCAATGTGGTGCTTACCTGGCAGATGCTTCTGATCGTGATCGGTTTGTTTAATATTTTTTCGGCACAGCACAAAACCACCGGCATCATTTTGTTGCTGATCGGCGGATTTTTTCTATTAGGTAAATTTTACGATATCCATGTAAATTTCTGGCAGGTATTCTGGCCCACGTTATTGATCGTGATCGGCGTATCCATTCTTGTGGCGCACAATAAGAAACCAAAACCCAATCCTGAAACGGGTGAACTGCCGCCCATGGAAAAAGATGCTGACATCATCGACGAAGTCAGCGTATTCAGCGGCAGCGAAAGAACCATCACCAGCAAAAATTTCAGGGGTGGAAAGATCACCAACGTGTTCGGCGGATCCGAGATCAATATGGTACATTCCGAACTTTCGGCGGGAAGAAATGAAATTGAGGTATTTTACATTTTCGGCGGATCTTCCATTATTGTCCCTCCCGACTGGGATGTGCAGGTGGATGTGACGGCCATCTTCGGGGGCTTTTCCGATAAACGCCACAAAGTGAGGCCTGTGGAAAGCGACAACACCAAACGTATATTCATCAAGGGACTGGTGATTTTTGGCGGCGGAGAAATCAAAAGCTATTAAGCTTCAACCGGTTTACGAACAAAAATACCTGATGGATCATGCTTAATCCGATTCTGACATACAGGAAAAATTTCATCACCTATTCCATTTCGATGATATTCATCCTGCTGATGCATCTGGGCATTCTATACCTGTTCTTTGATTTTCCGCTGCTGATTTCCTTTGCCGATGCAGGCATCTATACCGGGCTTACGTTTCTGTTCGGAATTGGTGCCTGGTATGTGGTAAAATATCTTACCATCAGCGAGCAGAAACACCACGTCATTCTGGCGGATCATCTGGTGACGGGTGGCATTGTGGTATTGATCTGGCTTTTTTCGGGATACCTGATGCTTTCAACGCTTTTCAGCGAAAACCAAATGTACCAGGAATTCCTTTCCACTTCACTGCCCTGGCGATTTGTATATTTCATCCTGATCTATGCTGTAATCGTCATGATCTATTATCTGATCAATTATTACAGAAATTATCAGGACAAACTGCTGGAGGAGGCCCAACTGAAGCAGGCCGTGCAGGAATCGGAGCTGAATTTGCTCAAATCACAAATCAACCCGCATTTTCTGTTCAACAGCCTCAACTCCATTCATTCGCTCATCATGGCCGACCCCGACAAGGCCAGCGAGATGATCCTGGAGCTTTCGGATTTTCTCAGGTACACCGTGCGCCGCGATGAAAACGAGCAGGTGACGCTGAAGGACGAGCTGGCCAACATTCAGCGATATCTTGATATTGAAAAAATCCGTTTTGGCAAAAGGGTGGTGGTAGAGGATGAAATAGACAATAGCTGCCTGGAGCGCAAAATCCCGAACATGATCCTTCAGCCGATCTACGAAAACGCTATAAAACACGGGGTGAACGAGAGTACCGACGCCGTGGTCATCACCACCAAATGCGCCATCGAACGCGACGAACTGCACATCACCATAAGCAACAATTATTCACCCGGAAACATCTCCAGGAAGGGAAAAGGCATCGGTATCGAAAACATTAAGAAGCGGCTGTTTCTGCATTTCAAACGCAATGACCTGATGAAGATCGAGCGAAACAGCCACACCTTCACCGTTCAGCTAATGATACCCAACACCGAACCTATAACGATTGAACTATGATGGAAAAAGAACATATCACCGCAGTAATCATCGACGATGAAGAGCTGGCCCGTAAGGTCATTCTCAGGTATCTTCAAAAACACTCTGAAATCAGGGTGCTGGAAGAATGCGAGAATGGTTTTACCGGACTGAAGGCCATCAACGAAAAAAATCCGGATCTGGTTTTTTTGGATATCCAGATGCCGAAGATCAATGGTTTCGAGCTGCTCGAAGTACTCGAGAAAAAGCCGCTGATCATTTTTTCGACGGCTCACGATGAGTTTGCCATCAAAGCCTTCGAGCACAGCGCCATCGACTACCTGCTCAAGCCTTACAGCCAGAAGCGTTTCAGCGAAGCTGTGGAAAAAGCTGTTAAGCGGCTTCAGAGCAATGCACCTTCCGGGGGTGACCTTGACACACTCAGGCAGGAGGTCAGCGCACGAAAGGAGGAACTGAACCGGATCGTGGTAAAATCAGGAAGCAAGGTGGAGGTAATTCCCATGGAAGAAGTGGAGCTGCTCGAAGCTTCGGGCGATTACGTGGAAATCCATACGGCTTCGGCCAAATATCTCAAGCAAACTCCCCTCTCCTATTTCGAAGAACACCTCTCTGCGGCCGATTTTGTGAGGGTTCACCGTTCGTACATCGTACCGGTTAACCGGATTAAGGCACTGGAACCTTATTCAAAGGATAACTTTATGCTCATACTTAAAAGCGGGCAGGAAGTGCCGGTGAGCAAAAGCGGGATGAAAACCCTGCGAGAAAGGCTGCAGCTTTAACAGGTTTTTTCAATAACTCCTGTCGTATACATGGAAAAATACGTACTTTAGCTTCTTAATCTTTCCATGTGTGGGAAATGACAAGAAACACTGTTTTTGCACTGCTGATTATACTGGTGTGTCTCAAATCACTTCAGGCTGTTCCCCAGGGGAGTGATACGCTGATTTTCGGGGGCGATTATAATTATCCGCCATTCGAATTCACCGACTATAACGGCAACGCGATGGGCTTTAATGTAGATATGCTCCGGGCGCTGTCGAAAGTTACCAACCTTCATTTCGAAATCGAGCTGGGTGCGTGGAACGACGTGTATGAAAAGCTCCAGAGAGGTGAAATCGACGGCATATCCGGCATGTACCGTTCAAAAATGCGCGAGGAGGAATTTTTGTTTTCCACCCCCCACAGCAAGGTTACCTATCTTGCCATCATAAAACCTGAGCGAAATATCAAATCGCTGGACGATTTAGCCGGGCATACCGTGATTGTTCAGGAAAATGATATCATGCACCAGATGGTGATGGAGGAGCAGCATACCCGGCAGGTTTTAACCTATCGCGATCCAAAATCTGCGCTCGAGGCTTTTGTTGCAGGGAAAGGTGATGCCATTCTCATTTCAAGGCTGCATGCCTATTACTTTCTGAACGAATACAATCTTCAGCATCATCCGCGGTTCAACATCCCGCAAAAGCCCTACGAATACTGCTTTGCAGTGCACAAAACAAACGGCGATCTGCTGGCTCGGATCAACGAAGGCATGTACCTGCTGCACCAAACAGGCAAATACAACGAGATTTATCAAAAGTGGTTTGGAAACGAACTGTCGGAAAGCTTTCCCGGATTTCTCCCCACCTGGTGGAAATGGCTGGCTTTAGGGCTGATTGTTTTCGTGATCATCTTTTTTTTCTGGAACCGCACACTTACCTACAAGGTTGATCAAAAAACCAAACAACTCAAGGACGAGCTTCAATCGAGGGCAAAGGTAGAGCACAAAATGCGCCAGGTAGTGGAACGGCTGAAGGTGGCCCAGCGTTCGGCAGGCATAGGTATCTGGGAGTATAATTTCAAAACCCATTCCCTATACTGGGACGACGAAATGTTCAGATTGTACGGCAAAAATCCCGACGCTTTTTCAGCAACCATTACTGAGTGGATAAGCTGCCTGCATCCTGAAGACAGAAAAAGATCGGAAAAGAACTTTAGCGACTGTACCGCCAACAAAACCGATTACTTCGACACCTTCAGGATATGCCCCGACAGCAGTACCACAAAATACATCCGCGCCTTTGCTTCGCTTTCATTCGAAAATGGAGAAGCACAAAAAGCCGTAGGAGTCAACCTGGATATTACGGAACAGCAAAAGAGTACCCTCATCCAGGAGGTTCTTCATTCTATTTCGCAGGCCGCGGTGCTTTCGGACAACCTGAATCAGTTCATCGACAGCATTCGCTTACAGCTTTCAAGGATCACCGACACCACCAATTTCTTTATCGGACTGGTTGAGGAATCTACCGGCAAGCTGTACCTGCCCTACATGAAGGATGACGAGGAGGTATTTACCTACTTTCCCACCAGAAAAAGTATTTCGGGTTATGTGATCAATCAGGGCGTATCGATGTTGCTGTATGGCGATGACATAGATGATCTTGAAAAGCAGGGACTGATCGAACGCGCCGGTGGCAAGGCCAAAGTCTGGCTGGGCGTTCCCCTAAAAATCGAAAACAGGGTGATTGGCATCATTGTACTGCAGAATTACAAAAGCGCCGGCGCCATTCATGCGGGCGACGTCCGGGTACTCGAATACATTGCACCTCAACTGAGCCTTAACATCAGGCACCGGCAAATACAGGATGCGCTGGTGCAAAGCGAGGAAAAATTCAGGATGTATGTTGAAAATTCACCCATTGCCATCACCATCAGCAATGAAGAGAAAAAGTTTCTGTATGTAAATCCCGCCACCTGTCGGCTGTTGGATTATACGCAGGAAGAATTACTGGCCATTCCGGTCGACGAAATTCTGGCCAAAGATGCCTACAAATCGGATGTGGAAGTTCTTCTGGCAATGCTGAAGCAGCAGGGTCATATTACCCGCGAGATTGTAATGAAAACCCGGAGGGGCCGCAAGGTGTATGTACTGGCCGATATTATCATGCTTCAGGATGGCATTTTTATGTCGTACATTACCGACATTACCCGTCAGAAAGAAAATGAAGAAACGCTGGTGCGAACCACTGATCAGTTAGAAGAAGCCCAACGGATCTCCGGCATAGGAAGCTTCGAATGGACGGAAAACCCGGCCAGGTTCACCCTCTCCGAACAGGGTTGTCATATTTTTGAGGTAAAACCCGGTACGAAATTGTCGCCCGACGAATTTTTTGAACTGATGCATCCGCAGGACGAACCGGAGGTGAGATACGGATTTGAAAACGCCATGAAAAATCTGCATGATTTTGATTTTGAATGCAGGATTTACAGGAAAGAATCGGGTGAGCCGCGCGTAATCATTTTCAGAGGAAAGCCGGTAAAAGGTGCTAAACCTGCAACCTTTACGGGCATCGTGCAGGATATCACCGAACAAAAGGAATCCGAACTGGAACTGATCCATGCCAAGGAACGGGCAGAAGAATCCGATCGGCTAAAGTCCGCATTTCTGGCTAACATGAGCCACGAAATCCGCACGCCGATGAACAGCATTATCGGATTTTCGCAGGTACTTGCAGATGCCGAAACGCGTGAAGAACTTATCAGATACACTGACATCATCAATACCAATGGCGATCATTTGCTCAAACTTATCGACGATATCATCGATATGTCGAAGCTCGAAGCGGGGCTGATGCAACTGGAAAAAAGTCCCTGCGTGATTCGTGACCTGGCGGAGAGCAGCAAAAATCAATTCCTCGAACACTCCAAGATAAAGCACAACAATATCCGGCTACTGCTTAAAATTCCCGACAAACACCCGAATACGGTAATCCTGACGGATCAGACCAAACTCAGGCAAATCCTCACCAACCTGATCTACAATGCCATCAAGTTTACGGATAAGGGGCATGTGGAGATTTCGTATGAATTTCCCGACGCCCGGCTTGTCCGCTTTTGCGTATCGGATACGGGAAGAGGCATTCCGTCTGAGAAAATCTCTACCATCTTCGACAGGTTTATGCAGGCCTCCGACAGCAGCCATTCGGCCAGTACCGGAGCCGGATTGGGACTGGCGCTGTGTAAATCGTACGTGAGCCTGCTGGGCGGGGAGATTGGTGTGGAATCCAGCCCGGGCAATGGCTCCAGGTTCTGCTTTACCATCCCCTACAATCCGGCCGAAGAAATCGACCAGGAAATCGTGGCGCCACATCTCCCCCGGATTTTCGAAAAGCATTTAACAATCCTGATTGCCGAGGACGATACCGATAATTATCTCTTCCTTGAAAATGTGTTGAAAGGAAACAACTTCAAACTCCTGCATGCCGTAAATGGCAAGGAAGCAGTAAAGCTCTGCCGGTTCAATCACGACATCAGCCTGGTGCTGATGGACCTGCACATGCCGGTTACCGACGGGCTGGAGGCCACCAAAGAGATCAAGACCTTTAAAAAAAACCTGCCGGTGATCGCCCAAACTGCCTTTGCACTGGATGGCGACCGGCAAAAGGCGCTGGATGCAGGTTGTGACGATTACATTTCGAAGCCGATCAAGATCAACGAATTGCTTGAAAAAATATACCGGGTAGTATCACAGGCATCCGCTACTGCATAATTTGCGTTTTTCATCAGGCATTGAATCCTGAACAAAAGCAAGCACGGCCTTGTTAATCTGCAAGAATTTTAACACGTTCGGATGGAACTATATCTCCCTATAGCGGCGGTTTTTTTTGCAGCATTTTTTGCACCATCACTCGAAAAATGGTTCAAATCGGCTGTGGGATGGCTGCTGGCAATTGTTCCGTTTCTTGCATTCCTTCATTATCTTTCCATGTCGCTGGTCATCGGCACAGGTCAGCCGTTTTCGTCGCGCCTTCAATGGATTCCTGAACTGGGCCTG
>JBKHBQ010000363.1:0-2763 GCA_046542305.1 Bacteroidales bacterium | reverse complement strand
TGCAATTGGATAAACATGCAGCGCCCTATTTTTACCAGCATTATTTTTCAAATCACTTTATCTGGGATCATGATTTTAACCGCATCAAAACCAACCGCGTTTCAGGATACATAACTCAGCGCAACCTGAAATTGGGTGCCGATCTGACCGATGTTAAAGATTATGTTTTTATTGGTGCCGATACCCTGCCGGCGCAGTATGGTGAGAATATCCGGGTTTTGAAGGCTTACCTCGATCAGTTGTTCCACTTCGGAAAATTTGATGTGAATGCCCGGCTGCTGTATCAGAAATCATCGGCCGAAGATGTAATCAGGGTGCCGGAGTTTGCTGGCTATTTCACCATCACATTCAATCTGAAACTTTTTAAAGGAGCCCTGAATACACGTTCGGGATTCGACGTGTATTATTTCACAAAATACTACGCTCACAAATACATGCCCGCTATCCGCAGCTTTTATATTCAGAACGAAAAGGAGATCGGCGGCTTTGTTCATGCCGATTTTTTCCTGAACTTCAGCGTAAAGCGGACACGCTTTTTTATGAAAATTCAAAATTTCGGAAGTGCCATTGGCGAAAACTATTATTACCAGGTGCCGCATTATCCACTGCAGGATATGGCGTTCAAATTCGGGCTTTCATGGCGCTTTCATGATTAGATGACAGCGTATGCGCCTGCGGCAATCCACATACCGGTATTTTTCACTGCTTTTTTTTCTTTCTGGCTTTGCCGGGATTATTTATCAATCGGTATGGGCGCAATATGCCAGGCTCATCCTGGGGCATGCTGCCTTTGCACAAACTTTTGTGCTGGTGCTATTTGTCGGCGGGCTTGGAGCAGGCGCCTGGTTTGCAGGCAGGCTGACCAGCCGCCTGCACAGGCTTATCCTAATCTATGCCCTTACCGAAGCTATGATCGGCGTACTTGCTTTGGCTTTTCATCCGCTGTTTCATTGGACCAAACACCTGATCTTCGATGTGCTGTATCCGGTGTATCCGTACTGGTCAGAAGTTATTCAATACCTGATCCTTGGATTGCTTACCCTGCCCACCGCATTGCTGCTCGGTGCAACTTTTCCATTGGTCACTGCTGCACTGCAACGCCGGTTGCCCCTGGAAAAAGGTGGGGCGGTTGCACAAACGTATTTTGTCAATTCTCTCGGCGCTTCCATCGGGATTCTCGCAGCAGGATTTGTGTTTATTCCTCAGGCAGGACTGCCCGGCGCCATGCTCATTGCCGGACTGATCAACCTGTTGATATTTTTGATGACCCTGCCCCTGGTCGAGCCGCGCAAGCAAGTTCATTGCACGAAACAGGAGAAAAAAGCGCGCACGAATACCCCCCGCAGAGGATTATACTTTTTTATGCTTTGGGCAGCATTCCTAACAGGCACTTCATCATTTATGTACGAAATGGCCTGGATCAGGATGCTGAGCATGGTGTTGGGAAGTTCGGTCCATGCCTTCGAATTGATGCTTAGCGCGTTTATTTTTGGCCTGGCACTGGGGGCGTGGTGGATCAGAAACCGCATAGATGCGATCACACGGCCCGTGCGTACACTCATTCACATTCAGTTGCTGATGGGACTTTTTGCTGTAGCTTCACTGGTGGTATACAACGAAACCTTCGGGCTGATGCAGGTATTGATGAACATGATCGACCGCGATTTAGCAGGGTATTATCTGTTTAATCTTTCCAGTCATTTTATTGCCATGCTTGTAATGCTGCCAGCTACCATCTGTGCCGGCATGTCGCTGCCGCTGATGATCCTGATTCTTCAGAAAAATGGACATGGTGAAGCGGTGATTGGAAAAGTTTACGGATTGGATACCGTCGGTGGTATCCTCGGGGTTTTAATTGCCGTTCATCTGCTGATGCCTCTGCTTGGATTGAAATACCTGATGATTATCGCGGCAGCGATTGACCTGTTGATTGCAGCAGGATTTTGGCTTATCAGGCCCTTAGCTGCGGTGCGAAAAACAGCATGGCTGGCCGCCATCGCGCTGCTCGTGGTTGTGCTCACGATAGGCTTTGTTCATCCCGACCCGGTGCGGATGGCTTCCGGAGTTTTCAGGTATGGGATGATCGACGGAAATAACCGGATTCTTTTTCATCGTGATGGTAAAACCGCCAGCATTGCGGTATACGAAACACTGAACGGCAATATCGTACTCTCGACCAATGGCAAACCGGATGCATCTGTAAACGTGTTCAGACAGGTTTCTGGAGATGAGGCAACTCAGGTGCTGCTGGCCGCGCTGCCGCTTTCGATGGGTTATGATGCAGAACAGGTGGCGGTGATCGGGCTGGGGTCGGGAAAAACTGCGCACACTGCCCTGATGAACTTTAACATCAAAAACCTTGATGCCATCGAAATAGAACCTGCCGTTGCGGAAGCTACGAAATATTTCAGGCCGTATGTGGAGAATATTTTTACCGACCGTCGGTTTGATCTTCATCTGGCCGATGCCCGCACTTTTCTGGCTGCTACCCTCAATACCTATGACCTGATTATTTCCGAGCCTTCAAATCCATGGGTTTCGGGAAATGCCAGCCTCTTTTCGGCGGAATTTTACCGGATGGTGAGCAACAGGCTCAATGAACACGGCATGTTTGTGCAGTGGCTTCATACCTACGAAATGAACCTTCCTCTGATCTCTTCCGTTATCAGGGCTTTTTCACCGGAATTCGCCGATTACCGTTTGTATTATCTCGATGACGGCGACCTGGCACTGATCGGTAGGAAATCAGGAAGAATCCCCGAC
>JBKHBQ010000072.1:0-15377 GCA_046542305.1 Bacteroidales bacterium | reverse complement strand
CCCAGGGCTTCACCAGAAAATCGGTGGCGCCGCGTTTCATGCCTTCCACAGCCAGCGAAATATCGCCGTATGCCGTATTCAGCACCACCTGCACATGGGGAAATGTTCGTTTCAGTTCGGTGAGCCACCGCAATCCTTCCTCGCCGCTGGTGGCGCCCCGCATAAAGTTCATATCGAGCAGCACCACATCCGCGGCATCTTTATGCATTTCATCCATCAGCATATCCGGATGTGCAATCCTGCGTACCTCAGCAAACTTCTCACGGAGAATGAGTGAGGCCGTGTAGCTCACATCGGCATCATCCTCCACGATCAGGATTTTTCCTTCTTTCATTTGCAATTTTTTTTCAAAGCTAAGCATTGTGCCAATATGATACGGTATTTTGTGCC
Source organism: Bacteroidales bacterium (assembly GCA_046542305.1). Lineage (GTDB taxonomy): Bacteria > Bacteroidota > Bacteroidia > Bacteroidales > 4484-276 > JBKHBQ01. Next base: position 14,987 of record JBKHBQ010000072.1, on the reverse strand, counting down.
AGATTGATACGTTATTCTTTTTCCATCCTTACCGGAAACCTCTGCTATCATACTCATTTCTTGAAAGATAAAAGCAATGGCACATCCTTTGACAAGCAAGACAAAAAAACAGGAATATGATACGGACATTCTTTAAGGTTACTTTCAGGAATTTGTTTCGCCAGCCGGTGTATTCCATTATCAATATTTTCGGGCTGGCCATCGGGCTAACGGTTTTTGTGTTGATTATGCTGTATGTAAGCCGTGAACTGAAGGTGGATAAGCATCTTCAACGATACAGCGACATATACAGGATCGAAGTGGGTGAATGGTGCGTATTGCCTCCCGGCTACGGCCCTTTGCTTGAAGGGCAGATTCCTGAAGTTGAGGAAATCCTGCGGCTGCTGTTCAGGGACAATGTGGCAGTAAAAACTGAAACGGATCTGTATAGCATCAGCCAGCTTGCCTATGCCGATTCCAATTTTCAGCGTGTATTTCCGGTGGAATTTGTTTCGGGAAATCCGGCAACCGCGCTCAGCCAGGCCGGAAGCATGGTAATTTCCCAAGAAACGGCTGCCACAATCTTTGGCGACCAAAACCCTGTAGGACAGGTGCTGAAAATCTTTAATCAGGAAAACGTAAAGATTACCGGGGTGTTTAAAAAACCACACAACTCGCATCTTGTTTTTGATGCACTGCTATCGATGGAAACCTATGCCAGCTACCGGGGCCGCGAAAAGCTCAATGATACGCGTGCTTCAAATTTTCCGGTCTATCTTGTGCTGAATCCCGGTGCCGATAAAGCCGGAGTAACCGATAAAATTTATGATGTCTTCTGCGAGCGGCTGCCTGAAAACTGGGGCGAAGGAAAAGCGGAAAGGCACCAACTGGCCCTGCGGTCGCTGGCCGACATTTATTTCTTTAAGGAAGCCAAATTCGAAGCGGGTGCCAGGCACGGAAATCATCTGGTGGTTTACAGCTTTATTGCCATTGCCGTATTTATCCTGCTTATCGCGTGCTTTAATTTTATCAATCTTACTACTGCCCGTGCATCCAAGCGTTCGCGTGAAGTCGGGCTGAAGAAAGTCGTCGGCGCACAAAAACAGCAACTGATCCGGCAATTTCTGGGCGAATCGCTGGTGGTGACTTTCATTGCCGGCATCCTGGCATTGACGCTGGTTCAAATCCTTATCCCTTTCTACAATACGATCATCGGGGGTTCTTTCCGGTTTTCCGACCTGATCACACCGGGCAACGTAGCGCTGTTTGCTTCAGGAATCCTCATCACCAGCCTTATCTCCGGTTTATACCCGGCATTTTACCTTACCGCCTTCCGTCCGGTGGTTACACTTAAAGGAGAAAAGGACAAGGGAAAAGGCAGCGGGAATTTCAGAAAAACCCTGATCATTTTGCAGTTTATCATCTCGATTGTCCTCATCGCCGGCACCATCACGGTATTTTACCAACTCGACTATCTTCGCAACAAACCCCTGGGTTTCGATGGTGAGCAGGTAATCGTTCAGGTTGGCAATCCACAGATCAAGCAGCATTTCGATGCCTACAAAGCCGAACTGCTTTCAAACCCGAATATTCAATCGGTTACCTTTGCCCACGGCATTCCGGGCCGGGTTTACAATACCGAAACCTTCAAATGGAACAAGGAAGAAATTACCGTCCGCTGTACTTCCACTGACCCCGACTATCCGGGGGTGATGGGCATCGAAATGGTTTCGGGCAGGTATTTCGACTGGGATCAGGCTACCGACAAATACAAAACTTGCGTGATCAATGAAACACTGGCCGGCATGCTGGAATGGGAAAATCCTGTGGGCAAGATCATCCACCACGACACCACGGGAAGTTTCTTTTCGGTATTTCCATACCAGAATTTCAAGATCATCGGGGTGGTGAAGGATTTTCATTTCGAATCGCTGCACCAGGAAATTGTGCCCCTGGCTATCGGTTGGAATTACGAATACCTGTACCAGGTGGCTATGAAGGTGAATGACCAAAACCTCCCGCAAACGCTCTCTTTCCTGGAAAATCTGTGGCAAAAATATGCACCCGAATTTCCGTTCAGGTATGAATTTCTCGACCAGAAGTTCGGTCAGATGTACCGCACCGAAGAGCGGCTGGGCGAGGTGATGACCTATTTCACTATCCTGGGAATTTTTATCGCCGCCCTGGGCCTGTTTGGACTGTCGGCTTACATGGCCGAGCGCCGTACCAAAGAAATCGGAGTCAGAAAAGTGCTGGGCGCCTCCATGCACAGCATCGTGCTGATGCTCTCGAAGGAGTTTGCGGTGCTGGTACTGCTGGCCAACGTCATCGCCATCCCACTGGCATGGTACCTTACGGGGATGTGGCTGCAGGATTTTCCCTACCGCATGGAACTGAAGCCGGAAATCTTTGTGCTCGCGTTGATGATCTCCTTTATCATTGCCTTCTTCACCGTCTCTTATCAAAGCTGGAAAGCGGCGGGCAAAAATCCGGTGGATGCTGTGAAGTATGAGTAGGGGAAAAGCTATTGGAAAGAATGTTATTGGAAAAAACGTTTACCGGAAAAAGAAAAAAACCAGAAGCTAACCCTGAGCTGGCACACCCCCGCTTCCAAAAAAAAAAAACGGAAAAGAGCAAAACCCTTTTCCGCTTTATTTGGAAATATCCGGTATGTTAATTCTTATCCATCAGGTGCGTTTCGAGGAATTTTTCCATGGCGCGGTAGAAGTCGAAGCGGTTTTCTTCATTATGGAACCCGTGACCTTCATTATCCTTTACCATGTATTCCACATCGATTCCACGCTCTTTAAGTGCTGCCACGATCTGGTCGGATTCGTCCTTGTTCACCCGTGGGTCGTTTGCACCCTGGGCCACGAACAGCGGCGTCATCATTTTGTCGGCATTCAGTGCCGGCGAAGTGGCGGCAAACTGGATGCTGTCGGTTTCGGGATTGCCCACCATCTCGTACATCATGTCGAGCAGCGGTTTCCAGTAAGGCGGAATGGTTTTCATGAAGGTGAACAAATTGGAAACACCTACATAATCCACGGCAGCAGCATAAAGTGTAGGGGTTACCACGATTCCCTGCAGGGTGGCATACCCGCCGTAGCTGGCGCCGTAAATGGCAATCCTGTCCTTGTCGGCAATACCCTGATTGATGAGCCAGTACACACCATCGGTGATGTCGTTCTGCATGTCGAGGCCCCATTTCTTGAATGAGCTTTCCCAGAATTTGCGGCCATAGCCCGTCGATCCGCGGAAATTCATCTGCAACACAGCAAAGCCGCGGTTGGCCAGAAACTGAATCTCCGGGTTGAAACCCCAGTTGTCGCGTGCCCATGGTCCGCCGTGCGGATTTACAACCACCGGCAGGTCTTTGGCCGTTTCCAGGTTCAATCCCTCAGGCAGCGTAAGGTATCCGTGAATCATCATGCCGTCGCGGGCGCGGTATTCGATCGGGAATACGCTGGCCATTGCGTTTTCGTCGATCCAGGGGCTCACATCGTGAATCTTCGTCAACTCATTATTTTCGTAGTCATACAGATAATACGAACCCAGCGAACGGTCGGAATAGGTGCGCACGATATACATATCCTCGTCATCATTTGAACCGGAAATTCCCAGTTCATACTCGCCGAGTTCGTTATTCAGCTTATCGAAGATGTCTTTGGTTTGTTCATCGAAAAAGTGACGCTCACGCTTCCACGAAACGTATGATGCCGATGTCAGCACCTTGCGCTTGCGCGAATACGAAACATTCGACACATCATAATCATCGTTCTGATACAGCACATCCAGTTCTTTGCCGTTCTTCATATCGAAAAGCACCACGGCTGATTTGTCGCGGCCGAGATTGGACACGGCGTAAACCTTTTCGCTGTTATCAAAATCGAAGAATGCGGGCGAAACAGATTCCTTGAAATTGGTGGTAAGAGTTGGAACAAATTCCTCCTCCTCGTTATCCCGGTAAAGGATCTGCGTATTCACACCGTCAACAATGGCGATGGCCACGCGGAGTTTTCCTTCGTGGTCGGTCATCCAACCCTGGATGTTACCGGGGTTTTCGGCAAGCATGGTCATGTCGCCGGTTTCGATGTTGAGGCGGTATGGATCGAATACCTGCGGATTGCGCTTGTTGAGTCCTACAATAATTTCGTCGGGAATATCCCTAAGATCATCCAGAATCTGGGTGCGTACACCTTCGAAGCAGGTGAGGCATTTCAGGTTTTTACCGTTTTTATCCACACCGTACACTGCAAAATTCTCGTCGCCACCCGAATCCTTCAGGTAAAGAATCCGGTCTTTATTGGCCCAATAGTACCCCGCGATGTCGCGGTCGGTTTCGGAAGTAAGCCGGGTGGCTTTTTCCTTGCCGATCTTCTGGACAAAGATATTCATCCTGTTCTCGTAAGGTGCGAGGTACGAGAAATACTTGCCGTCAGGAGAAATCTGGTATCCTGTCTTTTCAGGATTTTTAAAGAAATCTTCGAGCGGGATTTGCTTTTGCGCCATAACATTTTGTTTTGGAAACAGATCGAAAAAGATCATCAGGAAACACGCCCCTGCGATCAGGAATAATTTACTTTTCATATTGGTATTTTTTGTGAAAAAAAATTTTGGCCAAAGATAAATATGTTATACGAATTGGAGGCTACTTTCTACATAAATGCGAAAAAGCGCCAAAGGCCGACGTCGAAAATTATGAAACGCTATTTCAGATCTATCTTTAAAATATACGTTGGTTCCAGCAGTGCGGGATCGATGATTTTATTTTCCGGCTGATTGATGTTGTGAAGCTGGCTGTTGGCGATTACATATACCTGCCCATTCACTATATCGAGTGTGGTTGGAACATTCATTTTGGGATGATGAATGGCCAGGGTGTCGGCGCCGGCAATCCTGTTTCCGTTGTCCGACAGAAAATATTGCACCACCGCGTGCCGGGTGCTGTCGCTAAAGCCATTTTGAACGGCCACAATAGTATTATTGTAATACCTCATGCCGTCGATGGCATTGGTGAGGCCGGTGGTATCGCGGTCGTTCAGAAACTGCCGCAACACCAGGTCGTACACCCTTATGCCGTAAAGCCATGAGGCAATGTACAGACGCGCGTCGTCACCGGAAATAGTGATGCCGTTGGGCCAGGCAATCTCTTCGGATTCCACCAGCACCTCGAATTCGCCGGCATCATTGATTTTAAATACGCGGTGGTTATCCGAATCAGTAATAAAGATTCTTTCATCCGAGCTTACAGCCAGGTCGTTGAGGAAATGCCTTGCCGTATCCTGATAGGTAAAAGATTTCATCAGCCTTCCATCGTGCGGATTCAGCACCAGGACAGGCGATTTGCCGCGGTGGTCTTCCATAGAGCTGCTTATGGCGAAAAGCTTATCATTCACCACATCCATGCCAACGCCCGAACGGAAGCCGTAACGGCCCGTTTCGATCAGATCTTCTGCATTTTGTCCCTCATTGCCGGCTTTTACAATTTTTTTCAGGTGAAGGCTGCTAAGAAAAATATCACCTGTTTCGGGATGTACGGCAATGCCCTCGGGAATGAGGTCCTTTTGGTAATTGATTTCGATCACCCGGATTTGTTCTTTCTGCTGATTTGAACAGGCAGCAAACATAAGTGATGCAGCCATGAACAAACCGGCCGCGACAAGTGTGTGTTTCAATGTTTTCATGAAATAAAACTGAGAGTTGTTTAATGAAAGAAATTATTTTGCCATCAGAATTAGAACCATCGTTTGCGCTTCATATAAAAGTACATCCCTACGCCAAGCACAAACATCATGATCATGAGTGCAGGATATGCCCACCGGATTCCGAGTTCGGGCATGTATTCGAAGTTCATGCCGTAGATGCCTGCCAGAAAGGTAAGCGGGATAAAAATGGTGGCAATGATGGTGAGGGTTTTCATTACATCATTCATCTGGTTGGAATTGTTGGCAAACTGAAGATCCATCAGGTTACCCACGGTTTCGCGGTAGTTGTCGATGGATTGTACCAGGTGCACCAGGTGGTCGACCGTGTCGGAAAAGAAGCTCAGGTTGGAAGTTTTTATCAGTTTGCTGTCGGATTTCAGCAAAGCACGAAGCGCTTCGCTGACGGGAAAAATATTTTTCTTCAGAAACATCAGTTCTTTTTTTTCTTCCTGAATCCGGTTCACCAGATCGGCCGACTGGTCCCGGATAAGGATTTCCTCAATTTCGAACAAAGTGGTGTCGGAATGTTCGAGAAGCTGGAAATAATGATCGACAATGATATCGCTGAGCCGGTAAAGCAGGTAGTCGTTGCGCCGCTCACGAATTTTCCCGATGGCCGTTTCGATGCGTACGATGAACGGATCGAACATGGTGGTTTCCTCCTCCAGAACCGTGATGATGACATCCTGCAAAAGGATCAGGCTTACGTGATTCATTATAAGTTCGTTGGTGCCGTTTTTAGGCTCGATAATATTAAGGGTAAGGTATATCTGGTCGCCCATGTCGTCGAATTTGGGCAGGTGCTCGGTATTGAAAACATCTTCGAGGATAAGTTGCGACACATCGAAAAGATCACACACCTTCTGAATTATCTTCACATCCTTCAGTCCTGTGATGTGAATCCAGTTGGCAGCACCTTTTTTTACCATCGCCGGAAGGCTGGCGGTATCGTCCACATGCGTATTTTTATAATGATCTTCGTCAAAGCTGATCCATCTGATGGCGGTGGGTTGGGCATACTCTACGGCAATTCCTTCGAGCGAACCCGGTGGCTGGCCCGCCTTTTTTTTCATCACCTTAAAAAAACTGCTTCTGGGTATTTTCATCACTTATCAGTATTTCCACAAAAATAACAAAATCATACATCCTCCGCACTCCTTATCAAATACCCGATCCCGCATTCACCGTTTAATAATAAGCCACGTGTTTTACCGTTAAGTAATTTGTTTTATCAACATCACTGATTTTGAATATCTACAACCGGAAAAAACAGTGGAAATTATTCCTCTTCGCAGTAGCGCTTGCCATCGTGGCCGGATCCATGTGGTATACCAATATCATTGTAAACAAGGTGGCCCAGGAAGAAAAGAAAAACATCCGCATCTGGGCCGATGCCATTCACCGCAAAACAACCCTGGTAAAATATATCGAGAGTTTTTTTCAGAGGATACGCAAACAGGACCGCAACCGCGTAACCCTGCTGGCCGAAGCATACAATCAGGTTATCAAGACCGACAATCCCGATACGGATCTCACCTTTTATGTAGACATCATCAGGACCAACGAAACCATCCCGGTAGTCCTTACCGATGAAGACGGTCGCATCATCAATTCTAAAAATGTGGATTTCGACCAGGATACGGTGATTTTCCTTACGGGAAGGCTGATGGAGGACTTTTCGAAATACCAGCCCATTGAGGTGCGCTATTTTCTCGACCGGAAGAATTACCTGTACTACAAGGATTCGAAGCTTTACAGCGAATTGCGCCACGTACTCGACGACCTGGTACGCTCGTTCTTTTCGGAAGTGGTGATAAATGCCGCTTCGGTGCCGGTGATCATCACCGACAGCACCAAGCGCAATGTAATCGATTTTGGCAACCTGGAACCCGATAAAGTGATGGATCCCGAGTTTATCCAGGCCACCATTGCCGAAATGGAAAACGACAACGCACCCATCGAAATCGACCTGGTGAACCAGGGGAAAAGCTATATTTTTTACAAGGGATCATTTCTGCTGACCCAGCTCACCTATTACCCGGTGGTGCAACTGGCCATTATCGCCCTGTTTTTGTTGGTAGGATATATGATGTTCAATACTGCCCGGCGATCGGAACAAAATCAGGTATGGGTGGGCCTGGCCAAGGAAACGGCCCATCAGCTCGGCACGCCGCTGTCGTCGATGATCGCCTGGATGGAAATCCTGAAAATGGAGGATGTGAAACACGATGCCATCCATGAACTCAACAAGGATGTGGTGCGGCTGGAAAAAATTACCGAGCGTTTTTCCAAAATCGGATCGGTACCCAAGCTGTCGCAGCAGAATATCGTGGAAATCGTGCACAATGCCGTTAATTACCTGAAAACACGCACCTCCCGAAAAATCGCCTACGAAATCGAACCGGGCCCGGAGGCTGAAATTTATGCTCCGGTTAACCTGCACCTTTTCGAGTGGGTAATCGAGAATATCACCAAAAACGCCGTCGATGCCATGGGAACCAGCGGCAAGTTTACGGTGCATATCAGCGAGGAAAACGGCCTCGTGTTCATCGACCTTACCGACACCGGCAAAGGCATTCCCAAATCCAAGTTCAGGAGTATTTTCCATCCTGGATACACCAGCAAAAAGCATGGCTGGGGGCTTGGCCTTTCGCTTTCTGAACGCATCATCAAAAATTACCATCGCGGGCGGATCTTCGTAAAATCTTCCACCCTCGAAAAAGGCACCACATTCAGGATCGTCCTCAGGAAAAAAATCAGAAAAACCTGATCATGGCCGGCCTGTACGTGCATATTCCCTTTTGCAGGCAAAAATGCCACTACTGCAATTTCTATTCGCTTGCCACCGCAAAATTCAGGGATGAAGTGATGGCTGCACTACCGTGGGAACTCGAATTGCAACAGCATTATTTTAAAGGTGAAACAACCGGAACGATTTATTTTGGCGGAGGAACACCCTCACTGTTCCGGCCGGGAAAAATTCAGGAAATCATCGATCAGACAGCTAAATTTCCGGGCCTGGAAGAAAATGCGGAAATCACCCTGGAAGCCAATCCCGACGACATCACCGCAGCATGGCTCGATGAACTGGAAAAAACCTCCGTCAACCGGCTGAGCATCGGCATTCAGTCCTTTCGTGATGAGGAACTGAAAAAGCTCAACCGCATGCACTCGGCACAAGATGCCTTACACTCGGTAAGGCTGGCTCAGGAAAGAGGATACCAAAACATCAGCATTGACCTGATCTACGGGATTCCAGGCCAGACCGAAGAAGCCTGGAGGGAAAATCTCGCATCGGCCATTGCACTGCACGTTGCGCATATTTCGGCTTATGCCCTTACGGTAGAGCCACACACTGCACTGGATGTGCTGATCCGCAAAGGAAAATATCCGCCGGTGGACGATGCGCTTGCCGCCCGACATTTCGAAATTCTTTCAAAATTCCTGACCGATGAAGATTACGAGCATTACGAAATCTCTAACTTTGCCCTTCGCGGGAGCTATTCGCGTCATAACAAATCGTACTGGGAAGGAACAAAATATCTTGGGATCGGCCCGTCGGCACACTCCTTCGACGGAAATTCCAGGCAATGGAATGTTTCCAACCTGCAACAATATCTTGAGGGAATACAACAGGGAAAGCCGGTTTTTGAAAAGGAAACCCTTACCACCGCCCAACGCTTCAACGAATATGTGATGACGGCCATCCGCACCATGTGGGGGATCGATTGCAGGAAAGTAGAAGACAGTTTTGACGCAGCCAGGCTTCATGATCTGCTCAGGCAGGCCGAACCATATATACAGGATGGCCGGATAGAAAAAACCCCGGACCATCTTGTGCTGACTGCCCGGGGAAAATTTTTTGCCGACGGCATCGCTTCGGCCCTGTTTGCCGATGACGATTAAAAATCATCATCCATGCCGCCGCCGTTATCCATGTCGTTGCCGTTGCGTTCCATCTGGCGTTTATAGTCGTTGATCCTCCAGCTCAGGTTAAGGGTTATGATGGGTGCCTCGCGGTCGAAATAATCGTAGCTGTAGAAACCCGGTCCTGTTGAGGTGAACTCGTGCTTACCTGTGTTGAAAAGATCGCGGGCCGAAACAGTGGCCGAAAATTTCCCGTCGAAGAAATCTTTTTTCACCGCAAGGTTGGTCATAAAAAATCCTTCCGACTCACCCTGTGCCCTCACGCTGGGTCCGAAATACATTCCATTGAGCTGCATCCTGAAACCGGCAGGGAGTTTTATCACGGCATTCAACCGGCTGTTCCAGTTGGTGCTTTCGTTGTCCACATCCTCCTCGGCGATATTACCTTCGATGCGGTAATTATAGAGATTTCCCGTAAGGCTCAGATTTAGCCATTTAAACGGGTCGGCATTCACCATCAATTCTACGCCAAGGGCATAATCTTTTCCGAGGTTTTCGAAAGTGTGTAAGAAACGGCCGTCGGGCTGAAGCGTCCTGATCCGTTCCACTTTGTTTTTTGTCACGCGATAATATCCTTCAAGTGAGATGAGCGAATTCCAGATTCTTTTCTGGTAGCCCAGTTCGTAGGAATCGATGTATTCCGGCTGAAGGTTGGGATTTCCCTGGCGGTAATTGTACTGATCCATGTAACTGATAAACGGATCGAGGAACCAACCGCGGGGGCGGTCGATGCGGCGGGTATAGCTGGCCAGCATCTGATCCTTGTTCTTAAACGAATACGAGGCATGAAGCGTGGGGAAATAATCCCAGCGGTCGATCAGAGAGGGTTCCGTGGCTTTCATATTTTTTATTTCACGGAAGGTATACTCGCCGCGCAGCCCGGCCTGCATGCCGAAACTCCCGAAGGTATTGTTATAAATTCCGTAAATCGAATGGATATCACGGCGGAAATCCATGTTGTTCGAATAAAGGGTGTCTTCTACCCAATTGTTCACCAGGTAGTCCCAGTCGCGGTAAATGTATTTTTCTGTTTCCTGCTCCATCCTGCTCTGAAATCCGGCCTCAATCTTTCCCTCCTCGCCGATGGGTTTGGTATAATCAAGCTTCAGCCGGTACTCCTCATCTGCATCCTCTTCGGTTGTACGGATGAAAAAAGGCTCTTCTTCGATGGGATTCCAGTCGGCATCGGTATCAAATTCCCTTTGCTCATCCCAGTCACCACCGTCGCGGGTTGAGTAGTGAAACATGGCATCGAGCTTATGACCGAAATCGTCGAATTTCTGCTGAAAATTCACAGTTCCGCTGATGTAGTTTCCGCTGCGTTCGCGTTCGTTCAGGGTTAATGAATACATATCCGAGGTAAACGGGTCGGTAGTTACATGCAGGTTGGAGGTGCCGGTTCCGCCAAAGGAATAATTTCCCAAACGGCCCATCACCGACAGGGTGGTCATATCGCTGAGGTAATAATCGGCACCCACACGCAGGCCGTAGCCTGATCTGGCGCGATCGCGCTCGCCGAATGAATTTCTGTATTCCGTGGTATCCTGATAGGTGATCTGCCGGGATTCGCGTTGGCCTTCCATGGCCCGCCGGTTGTAGTCGGAACCTACAAAAAAGTTAAATTTATTATATCTGTAATTTAACAGGAAATCAAGCCCATAGCCCTCATTGGTTCCTGCGGAGGCATTGATAATACCATTAAATCCACGTTCGATTTTTTCCTTCATCACCACATTGATGATACCTGCCACGCCGTCGGGGTCGTATTTTGCTGAAGGATTGGTGATGATCTCGATCTTATTGATGGCGCTGGCCGGGATCTGCTGCAGAGCGTCGGAACCTTCGAGCACGGTAGGACGGCCGTCGATAAGCACGGTGAAGCTGGAACTGCCGCGCAGGCTCACATTGCCGTCGATATCCACCTGTACTGATGGTGTATTTTCCAGCGCGGTCACAGCCGTACCGCCCTGTGCCATGATATCCTGATCCACATTCACCACCTTTTTATCAATCTTGTATTCGATATGTTCTTTCTGTGCGGAAATCTCCACGGCTTCGAGGCTTTCGGTGGCCGAATGCAATCGTACGGCACCAACGTCAACTACTTTCGAGCGAGGGTTAATCATCAGGCTGTCGATGGTTTCGCGGTAGAATCCGATAAAATTAGCCACTAAATAATATCTCCCGTACGGCACTTCTGTGATCCTGAAAGTCCCGTTGCCGGTAGTTACCGTTCCGGAAACAATACTCGAATCGCGTTTGCTGAACAGCACCACATTGGCATATTCCATTGGATTGCCTGTGGCAAATTCAACCACCTTACCCGTTACCACACCATCTGCAGGCATACTGCCCCTCATACCGGGCCGCTGTGCGCTTAGCACGAATCCTGCAGAAATCATAAACAAAAGGAAAATCAGTCTTTTAGTCATACCAGTTCAAAAAAAAGCATTGGATATATTAACAAAAAAACAGCCAGGTAGTTTACCGGCTGAACATTTTAGACACTTTGTTTCCGGTTTTTATTCCGGGCAAACGTAAATTTTATGAAAATCTTTCCATGTTTTAAATAAAAAAATCTCCTGGCGGAAATCTGAAAAAAATTTAACGCCCGCACATGACCTCTGCCTGCATGTATTCACGCATACATATGGATATTTAAATAACTTTGCGCGCAAAAAAGTAAGGACTATGGGTATCCGGAAAGTATTCAGGATGTTAGGGCCGGGCCTGTTGTTTGCAGGTGCGGCCGTGGGCGTGTCGCACCTGGTTCAGTCCACCCGTGCCGGAGCCAGCTACGGTTTTGAGCTGATCTGGGTACTGATCCTGGCCAATGCGCTCAAATATCCTTTCATGGAATTTGCACCGCGTTATGCCTCCGCCACCGGAAATTCGCTGGTAGAGGGTTATTACCGGCTGGGCAAGTGGGCGCTGATCCTTTATGTAATCCTCACCATTGCCACCATGTTTGCCATTCAGGCGGCTGTGACTATTGTTACGGCCGGACTGTTTGCCAACATCTTCAACCTGCATTTTCACCCGGCGCTGGTCACGGCCTTTATCCTTATGGTGTCGATGCTGATATTGGGACTGGGGCATTATTCAGCGCTGGACAAGATCATTAAGATCGTCATCATAACCCTTGCTCTGTCGACGGTTATCGCAGTAGTTTATGCCTTTAGTGCCGGATTTTTTCACCCCGGATCATTATCAGGAAATTTCGACTGGAACAAGCACATCGACATTCTTTTCCTCATCGCCTTTGTGGGCTGGATGCCGGCGCCTCTGGATGTTTCGGTGTGGCATTCGGTATGGTCGGTGGCCAAAGAAGATCAATTGGGGAGCCGCCCGAGTCTGCGGCAGTCGCTGCTCGACTTCAACATCGGGTATATCGGCGCCGGTGTGCTGGCTATCGGTTTTCTGTCGCTGGGTGCTTTGGTGATGTTTGGCAATGGCGAACAGCTATCGGCAAAGGGTGTGGTGTTTGCCGGGCAGCTCATCAGCATGTATACCGGCAGCATCGGCCCGTGGGCTTATCCGGTAATTGCCATTGCAGCGCTCACCACCATGGTCAGCACCACCATCACTTGCCTTGATGCGTATCCGCGGGTGCTCACCAGATCCACAGAGCTTCTTGTTCCCGAAAGCCGGCAGATGGACAAATTCGAGCTGAAACTCTACTGGTTCTGGATCGCCCTTGTGGTAGCGGGAACTTTACTGCTGTTGGGTTACCTCTCGGGTTCCATGGGTTTTATGGTCGATCTGGCCACCACCATCTCCTTTGTGACGGCACCTGTTTTTGCTATCCTCAATTACCGGGTGATCCGTGGCAGTGAAATTCCGCCGGAAGCCAGGCCCAAAAAATGGCTCCTGGTTTACGCCTGGCTGGGAATCATTTTCCTGCTGGCATTCAGCGTGTTTTATCTTATCTGGGAGTTTTTTCCGGTTCAATCTTAAATAATATCTTTGCAAGTTCAAATTCTGCTTTACGCAAATGCAATGCACGTTTTAACCTGAAAAAATAAAACCTGATGAACAACCGGATAGAGATCATCCTGGGAGATATTACCAAACTCCGTACGGATGCTATTGTAAATGCCGCCAACAAAAGCCTGCTGGGAGGCGGTGGTGTGGACGGCGCCATACACCGTGCCGCCGGTTCCAAACTGCTTGAGGAGTGTAAAACTCTGAACGGCTGTGAAACCGGAAATGCAAAAATCACCAACGGATACAACCTGCCTGCAAAATACGTGATCCACACCGTGGGACCCGTCTGGAACGGAGGTCATCGCGGCGAACCCGGCAAACTGGCCTCATGCTATTTCAACAGCCTTGCACTGGCTTCGCAATACAACTGCAAAACGGTGGCTTTCCCAAATATCAGTACAGGTGTTTACGGCTATCCTAAAGAAGCGGCGGCAGCCATTGCCATCCAGGAAGTAAAAAAATTCCTCAACAACAATATCCTTCCCGAAAAAGTGGTCTTCTGCTGTTTCGATGAGGAAAACTTCAGGATTTATCAACAACCAATTAGCGAATAAACTAGTCTTTACGCTGCGTGAAAAGATATTTCATCTCATTCATTATTTTGCTTGCAATAATTGCAGGTGTAACAGAGGCCCGGGCACAGCAAACCATGAAAAAACAGGTGAATGCCCACCGCATAGAGGAAGCCCCTGAAATTGACGGTCTGCTAACGGAACCCCAATGGAAAGCGGCGGAACCCGCCACAAATTTTTTTATGCTTGATCCTTACAACGGTCCGCCGGCCACCGAAAACACGGTTGTGAAGATTTTGTACGACGACGTGGCCATCTATATTGGGGCCATGATGTACGACAGCGCCCCCGACAGCATCCTTACCGAGCTGGGATTCAGGGATTCGGATGACCTGAATGCAGACTATATTGCTTTCAAACTTCTTCCTTACAATGACGGGTTGAATGCTTCGGTGTTTGCGGTATCTGCTTCCGGGGTACAGTATGATGCAAAAAACTACAACAATAACGAAGACAAGGAGTGGGATGCCGTGTGGGCGAGCAAGGTTTCGCTGCTCGACAGCGGCTGGTCGGCTGAGTTAAAAATCCCCTATTCAGCATTGCGCTTTTCTGACAAACAATGGCAAACCTGGGGCTTTAATGCCGAACGGAGCATTCGGCGCAAGCGGGAAATAGTAACGTGGAATTTTATCAATAAAGAAATCGAGGGCCAGCTTAAACAGGCAGGCGAAATTACCGGGTTTACCAATATCAAGGCGCCACTCCGGCTTTCGTTTACACCATATGTTTCGGGATATGTTGAAAAAAATGCCGCCGATAACGATTGGGGATATTCGTTCAACTATGGAATGGATCTGAAATACGGCATCACCGA
>JBKHBQ010000071.1:0-15430 GCA_046542305.1 Bacteroidales bacterium | reverse complement strand
ACTCCCGGCACTCTATGAACTTTAGGCACTCTCGGCACTCTATGAACTTTAGGCAATTCTTTTACCTGCCGAATTCAGAATCTCACCGATCAAATCGGTAAATTCCAATCCTTTCAGCCGCATAAGTATGGGCAGGTCGGAATAGCGGTGATTGAGCCCGGCCAGCGGGTTCACCTCCAGGAAATTGGGAACGCCGTTTTCATCCAGTTTCAGATCAACCCGTCCGCCATCGCGACATCCCAGCAAATTCCATATCTTCAGGCTCAACTCAGCACATTGATCGGCTAGTTCACCTTCGATCAACCGATATTCCACCCTTCCCACATAATTTTCCTTGATGAAACGGGAATAGGTTTGCTCCTCGGCATCTTCACGGATCAACACCTCCATTACGCCGGCTGCCACGGCATCCTGCCCGGTTCCCAGCACACCTACAGTAAATTCGCGCCCGGTAAGCAGCTTTTCCACAAGCACCGGCTGGCGATACTGCTGCAACAATCTTAAAGCTTCGTCGGTAAACGCTTTTTTATCATAAACCGTTGAATTTCCGCCAATCCCTTTTCCGGAACCTTCGCCCACCGGTTTTAAGAATAGCGGAAACGGCAACGGGCACTGATCAATCTGCCCGGCCTCCCTGATCAAAAAAAACGGCGCCGTAGGCAGTCCGGCGTCCCTGACTATACTTTTGGTCAGGCCCTTGTGCAGGGTAAGCGACAGCACCAGCGGATCGGAAAAGGTATACGGAATCTGCCAGGCATCCAGAAGCGCCGGAACCTGTGCTTCACGGCCGATGCCGTGCATGCCTTCACAGATGTTGAACACCAGGTCCCAGCGGTCGCCCTGTTCCAGCCGTTTTATAAGTTTCCGGATATGTCCGATCCTGTCGGTGGAGTATCCCAAAGTTTGCAATGCCGATTCGATACCCCAGATGGTATCCTCGCTGTCGAGTTCGGCGGTCTCATCAGCGGTGTAGCCTTCGGCAAGATATTCATCCCGAAGGTCGTAACAAATTCCGATTTTCATTGAAGAGTAATTAAAAGGTGATGACAATCCTGCAAGCACGTGTTTTATATAGCATCGGGATACCTGAAGATTTTACCTTCATAGTTTTTCAGCACCACATCGGTGCCTTCGTGGCCCTGGAAATAATCGGGCAGGAGCGGAATTTTTCCGCCGCCCCCGGGAGCATCGATCACATAATGCGGCACGGCATAGCCCGAGGTATGTCCGCGCAAGCCGCGAATAATCTCCAGCCCTTTTTCCACGGGCGTTCTGAATTGTGCCGACCCGGGAATAGGGTCGCACTGATACAGATAATAGGGGCGTACCCTGATTTTCAGCAGGCCCTGCATCAAATGCTTCATCGTATCCACGTGGTCGTTTACACCTTTAAGCAGCACAGTCTGGCTTCCCAGCGGGATTCCTGCATCTGCAAGCCTTTCGCAGGCCAGGCTGGTTTCGGGTGTAATTTCGTCGGGATGGGTAAAGTGGATGCTGATAAACAGCGGGTGAAACTTTCTGAGCATCGATACCAGCGATTTGGTGATGCGCATGGGCAAAACCACGGGCACCTTGGTTCCGATCCTGATGATCTCCACATGCGGAATGGCCCTGAGGCGCATCAGCAGGTATTTAATATGCGAATCGGGCATGGTGAGCGGATCGCCGCCGGAGATCAGCACATCACGGATTTCGGGGTGACGGGCGATATAATCCAGCGCCGGCTCCCATGCTTTGACACCTGCATGGCACTTGTCCTTTTTGGAAACCATGTGGGTGCGTGTGCAATACCTGCAATAGGCAGAACAGAATCCCGTGGCCAGAAACAAAGCCCTGTCGGGATAGCGGTGCACCAGGTTGTGAATGGGGCTGTCGCTTTCCTCGTGCAGCGGATCGGCAGATTCGCCGTTAGAAAGGATCAATTCGGAAGCAGAAGGCACCATGGTGGCCTTCAGGGGATGATCGTTTCCCAGTTGCTGAAGCAATGCCGTATAATATGGGGTGATGCGGAGCGGCAACAGCCGTTTAAGCTCACGCGTCGACTGAACATCACCGGTATCGAGCAGTTGCTGCAAACGACCTGTGCCGGTAATGCTGTTTCTGATTTGCCAGCGCCAGTCGTTCCAGTCCTTTACTGAAAACTTTGGAAATACTGATCGGAGAAAACCAAGTGAGCGGGGCGGAATGCCGTCGGTGGGGCTTGATATAAAGGGTATGGATGGTTCGGGCTCGGACGGGGGTTCCATATCATTGGATCCCAGGCTGGGAGGCTCGTCATCGTCTACCGGTTCGGCAGTACAACCGGAAAGCGGGATTTTTTCTCTTTTGTCTTTCATATTGCTTATTATTAACTTGTTATGTTTGTAAATAGTTTACTAAATTCGATGCGCAAAAAAACGCGCAATATTACAACAAAGTATAATCATTTTTACATTTGCACAAAAAAAATTCCCGCCACTTATCTTTCTTATTTTCATGCACCCACAACAGCCAATCAAATAGCAATTGAGAGGAAATCACCGGCACGGCCGCTACTTTTTTAAATGTGCAGCTACAGAGCCAGGCCAATCCTGAAACTGAGAAAATCGGCGACATGTCCGTGAGCTTTCAAACCAATACCAAGCAATACCCCTGAAAAAATTTTCATGTCGAGGGCATAGTGCTGAAACAAGCTGCTGTTTTTCTGGTAGGGATCGTAAATATACACGCCAAACTGCTGACTGAAAAGAAAACGCCCGAGGATGAATTCATTGCCGACAAGCAAGCCTGCCTGTTTATGGTCGGTATCGCGGCCCGATCTGAGAATGGCTTCCCTGTGTGCTCCATCACTTACCACTTCAACTCCTATGTTGAGGGCATTGAGCCGCGAAACCTGCCGGCTGAACCGGACAGCCAGTCCTGCTACCGGATACCGGTTGGTTTCACCGGATCCTGAAAGCTGCTTTGCTGTTCCGAAAAGGTGAAAGAAAAAAGCATTTTGGCCAGATGAGCCTTGCCATTCGTGTTTGGGATAATCGGGAAATTCAGGATCCCGAAGATAATAATCCACACCAATACTGGCTGTAGGATAGTTGATGCCCTTGTTGGGTTCATTCATGCCTCCGTTGGAAATGTGGTTGTAATTGGCTGATAAATTCAGTTGTACACGTTCAGAAAGCACATAATTAAGGGTGGAAGATAAATTCAGGGTGAAATTTATTCTGGTACTGTATGAAAGATTATTAGGATTTGCCAGCGAATCATAGGGGCGATTGATATAAGCCAGCCCGGTGCCGGCCCTGAATGAAAACGAAAACCTGCGCCCTGAGCCGTAAAACGGCTCCACGAAAAACTGAGATACCAACCCCTGACCAAGCACTTCAGGATTATCGAAATCCCAATAGGTGAGCGACACGCCCAGCCTTGGCATGCACAGGCAATCATAATATGCCTTTTGTCCGGAATAGTGCCAGCTTACATCAAATTCAAGCCCCTGAGGATAGGAATCCTTTACATACCGGATGTCACGCGAATGGATCAAAACAAATCCGTAATGCGGCCTCAGGCCCAGTGACAGGTAGGATTTGCCGGATTGTTTATCCTGCGCACTGAGCAGAATCGCGGAACATAAAACCATCATCATAACAATAACCATCCGCATGAAAACCACCTTTTTCATGATAAAGCTACAGATTGTTCAGGCATTTTTACAAACAGAGATAAATCACCCGGATTCACTACCTTCCTTTGAAGCCTCCAGCTTAAATCCGGTGCCATGAACATTGGTAATGGCAATGCTGGGATCGTCTTTCAGGTATTTGCGAAGTTTAGCGATGAATACATCCATGCTGCGGCCTACGAAATAATCGTTGCCACCCCAGATTTTCTTCAGGGCCACCTCACGGGGCAGGAGTTGGTTGCGGTAGTCGCAAAGCAGCTTGAGCAGGGCCGATTCCTTACGGGTAAGGTGTTTTTCATCTTCCCCGTTTTTTAGAATCATATTGACATAGTCGAAATCAAAATTCCCGATCTTGTAAATTCCGCTCTTATCGCCGGGCAGGCTGTTGCGGATGATGCACCGTTTCATGATGGCTTTGATTCGCAGGTTGAGTTCTTCTGTACTGAAGGGTTTGGTGATATAATCGTCGCATCCCACCATAAACCCTTTCACACGGTCTTCCTTAAGCGATTTGGCTGTGAGAAAGATCACGGGAACATCGTTATTGATCCGGCGGATATCTTCGGCCAGGCTGAAGCCGTCCTTTTTGGGCATCATTACATCGAGGATACAAAGGTCGAAATGCTGGTTTCTGAACTTCGCCAGCCCCTCCTCACCATCGCGGCAGAGGGTAACTTCATAACCCATCATTTCGAGATAATCCTCCAGGACCGTACTCAGGTTGGGATCATCCTCAGCAAGCAAAATGGAAATATTCCCGATATCAGTCATGATTTACCTTCTTAACCTCATTAACAATACAAATATATAAAAGTTTTGATTCTATTAACACCCGCCCGGCAACCTGCTCACGGTCATGTCCCCGCACCGGATTCCGCGTTCTCAGGATCTGTTTTCCCAAACGGGAGAAACAATACAAAATCGCTGCCTTTGCCGGGGCTGCTATGCACCTTGATGGTGCCGGCATGTGCTTCCACAATGGTTCTCACGTAGTAAAGGCCGATGCCAAAGCCTTTCACATCGTGAATGTTGCCGGTAGGAATACGATGAAATTTCTTAAAGATATGCCTTGCCTGATCCTCAGGCATACCGATGCCCCTGTCCTGCACTGTAATTTTTATTCCCTTGCGGCTGCTGGTGGTCGATACGGTGATTTCGGGCCGTTCCGGTGAATATTTATTGGCGTTGTCAAGCAGGTTGTGAAATACATTGGTCAGGTGGTTGCGATCGGCATATATTACGCTGTCTGCCGCATTAAGCCGCATCCGAAGTTCGCCGTCGCGCTGCTTCAGCGGCACATCGAAACTTTTCGACACCTGTTCAAGCAATTCATGCACATCCACCTGCCTTAACTTCAATTTGTAATCCCTGCGGTCCAGAATCGCTACCTGAAGCACATGTTCCACCTGGTTTTTCAGCCTGATGTTCTCGTCGTAAATAATTTGCGCATATCGTACGATCTTCTCTGGGTTGCTCAGCACGTTCTCCTTCATCAGCATTTCGCTGGCCACCGACACCGTACTGATGGGGGTTTTGAACTCGTGCGTCATGTTGTTCACAAAATCGGTTTTGATTTCCGACAGCCTTTTTTGCCGGAAAAGCGAGGTGATGATAAACATAAAACTGCCGATGATCACCAGCATAAAAAATGCTGACAGAATGATGTTCAGAATCATCCGGTTCATAATAAATGATTCCTGTTGGGGAAAATACACCGACAGCGTATACTGATCTTTCTGAAAAATGCAGGAAATCAAAACCTGATGTACCGAAGAAAGAAGACTTTCCTTCATTCCGGGATTGCTGACAATGATAAACTCCTGGTTGTTCTTCTCGACTACACCATAATAATAGGTGTCGCTAACCCGGAGGTTCCGCAATTCACGGGAGATCATCGAATCGATCAGGTCAGGATCCACCGAGCGGATAAATTGATTGTGAATGGTTCCCATGTCGGTGGTGGTAAGAAACTGCGACGAAACCGCCGTATCGTTCTGCAGGGCCATCAATTGGTTTACAACCCTTTTCATGCCGAGCTGCACATTCTGGTGGAATTGTTCCCGTTGCAGCTCCATCGAATTTTTCACCCAGTACAATTGGGTAATGATGACCCCGATCAGGGCCAGGGTGGTAACAACAATGGTAATGGTAATGGTTTTGCTCTTCATTCAATCGGAATTTTATCAAGCAACAGCTTTTCATCCCGCGATCAAATAGCTGCACTTTCGGCTTATCAATGCTCAAAAATAGTGATGGAGGACATAAAATTCAAAAATTAACAAATCCTTAACAGTAATTAACAAGCCCTTAACAGCTCACCTGTCCTGACGGCTGTATGTTTGCATCATGACTTCGGAATAATAGTTGAAACATTAAAAACTCAAATTTTTATGAAAAAGATATTACTGTTTTTAGGACTCGCACTCTTCCTTACCACAGGAATCGTAACCGTAACAAAGATCCAGAATGTCAACGCCACGCCCATGGAAATAGCCTTTGTGGCAGATGATGATTCTTCGATCGTAACGGCTTTTGCTGAAGAAGACGAGAAAAAAGCGAAGAAGGACGGAAAATGTGCTAAAGTAAAAGAAAACTGCAACAAGGAAAATTGTCCTGAAAGCAAATGCGCAGAGAAAGCTGCAAACAAAGAATGCTGCGACAAGGGCAAAAAGAAAAGTTGCGATAAAAATAAAGGCAATAAATAGTAATTGGTTAGAGAGAGATAATTTTTTCATTTCATTTTTTTGGCCCCGCCTCCCCGGCGGGGTTTTTTTATTTTTGCAAAAAAAAACAATCCTATGACTACATCAGAGTTGGAATATTTGGGTGAATTGAGGGTAAAAGCCCGTCATACCCGATCGGGGGATGAGCTGATCACCGATGCACCTCCCGACAACAAAGGAAAAGGCGAAGCATTCTCGCCTACCGACCTGCTTGCAACTTCACTCGCCACCTGCGCGGTCACCATCATTGGAATAGCTGCCAATGAGCATGGGTTCAACATCGACGGAACAAAAATCAGGGTAACCAAAATCATGGAATCCAATCCCAGGAGGGTGGGCGAAATATTCGCGGAATTCGATTTTCCCGACAAGGTATACTCGGAAAAAGAAAAGACCATCATCAGAAAATCGGCACTCACCTGTCCGGTGTTTCAAAGCCTGCATCCCGACCTGAAGAAAACGCTGGTATTTAATTTCAAGTAGGTTTATTCGCGGTTTTTGGTGTCGATGATGATGGTAACGGGGCCGTCGTTCACAAGAGAAATTTGCATGTAGGCGCCAAATTCGCCTGATTGTATCCTGCTTCCCGAATCGGCGGCCAGTTTCAGCTTAAACTTTTCATAGATCGGAATGGCAATATCGGGTTTGGAAGCCCTGATGTACGAAGGGCGGTTGCCTTTTTTGGTGCTGGCATGCAGGGTAAACTGGCTTATCACCATCAGTTCACCGCCGACATCCTGCACCGACAGGTTCATCACGCCTTCTTCATCATCGAATACACGCAGGCGCGAAATTTTGCCGCTCAGCCATTCGATATCCGCATCGGCATCGCTGTCTTCTATTCCCAGCAATACCAGCAGCCCTTTGCCAATATGCCTGGTTTCCTTTTCATCGATTGTAACAGAAGCCCGGGTTACCCGTTGAAGCACTGCTTTCATTGTGTATTGCTTTTATATTGATGCAAACATAACAAATATTAACTTTGCTAAAAAATGAGTTATGGCACGATTAAGCGTTAACATCAACAAAATCGCCACATTGCGCAATGCCCGCGGGGGCAATATCCCCGATGTGCTGAAAGCCGCCGTCGACTGCGAGCGTTTCGGGGCACAGGGCATTACGGTTCATCCACGGCCCGACGAAAGACATATCCGCTATCAGGATGTGCTGGATTTAAAACCGCTGGTCACCACCGAATTCAATATCGAAGGTTACCCTAGCCGAAAATTTATCGAACTGGTGTGCCGGGTAAAGCCCCATCAGGTGACGCTCGTTCCCGATCCACCCAAAGCAATCACCTCAAATGCCGGCTGGGATACCATCAGGCACGAATCCTTCCTCAGGGACATCATCCTCGAATTTCACGCCAACGGCATCAGAACTTCAATCTTTATCGAAACCGACCATAAACGCATCGATAATGCGGCAAAAACAGGAACCGACCGGGTGGAGCTTTACACCGAGCAATATGCCGTTAGATATCCGGCAAACCCGGAGGCAGCCATCGCGCCCTTTGCAGAAGCGGCACGAACCGCCAATTCGGTGGGGCTCGGTCTGAATGCCGGCCACGACCTGAACCTGGAAAACCTGAAGTACTTTGCCCAACATATCCCCGGGCTGTTGGAGGTTTCGATTGGCCATGCACTCATCAGCGACGCACTTTACCTGGGATTGGAAAATACCATTCAGCTATACCTGAACCAACTCAGATCCTAAGCATTTTTCATGCTATCATATTGAATCATAATTATTTTTACTTTACTTTGGGGATTGGATATCGATAATTTTTCATACATTTACTCCCGGTTTCCCGGCACGATATTTCCCAATCACCAACAAGATGAACGTACTGTCGTTTTTATCTGTATTTGCAAGTTTTACCTACTTCATGCTGGGGTTGTATATCTTTTTACATAACCGTCAGTCCCCGCTCAACCGGTCATTTTTTTCGCTGTCATGTATTTTTTCGGTGTATGCCCTGGGATATTCGTTCTATTATGTAGCTTCCAGCCCCGAATCAATCATAACCTGGCATAAGATTTCCTCGGTAGGATGGATTTTGTTTCCTGCTTTTTTGCTCAATTTTGTACTAATCCTTACCCGACACAGGCTGGCCCAAAAAAGAAACATCCTGTTCCCGTTGATGCTCCTGCCAGGATTGATCTTCCTGTATCTGAATGTCGTCACCGGATTTTATGCCGACGGTTTTCTTACTCTCGACAAGTTCACGATAATCAACCCCAACACGGAATCACTGCTGTTCTGGCTGTTTCTCAGCTATCTTCTGGCTTACACCCTGCTGAGTTTTTATCTGGTTTTGCAATGGCGATTGAAGACCAGGGTAAATAAAGAAAAGAAACAGGCAAAAATCCTGCTCGTCATTTTTTTAATAATATTCGTGCTGAACATCATCACCAATATCGCTTTCCCCGTAACCGGAATGAAGAAGTTTCCTGATATTGCCCACCTCACATCACTCATCATGGTAGCAGGTATTGCTTATAGTATCCTTCGCTATCGCCTGATGATGATCTCGCCCTCCTCGGCAGCAAACCTGGTGATTTCCAGAATGAATGAATACCTTTTTTTTACGGATAATGAAGGGCGGATCATTCGCACCAACGACTTCACCATCAGCAACCTTGGCTATACCAGCGAAGAGATACAGGTAAAGTATTTTCATGAAATCACCGATATGGAACGTTCCGCAGCTTTCCAACAGCCAATCGAAACGCAGGGCGAGCGTTTCAGGTTATCGCTGGTTGGGAAAAGCGGCAACCACATACCCGTATGCATGACCAGCAATCAGGTGCTGGATGAATTCGATGACCGGATGGGATTCGTGATCGTGGGATATGATACTTCCCAGGAGAATCGCCTGAAACTGGAAATAGAGGAACGGAAACTCATGGAGTTCGAACTCACCACAGCCAAGGAAAAAGCCGAGGAATCCGACAAACTGAAATCTTCATTCCTTGCCAATATATCCCACGAACTGCGCACACCGCTCAACGGCATCCTCGGATTTACAGAAATTCTGAAAATGGAAGTGAAAGATCCTTCCCTGATGGAAATAATAGAATATATCGATCAGAGCGGTAACCGACTGATGGGAACGCTCAATTCGCTGATCGATCTCTCGCTGATCGAAACCAACAAAAACGAAATTGATAAACAACTGGTGAATGTGTCGGAACTGGTGAGGCAGAAAACCGGGCTGTTCGAAAGCTATGCATCTTCCAAAAACATTTACCTCGAAACACAAATAGAAAACCTGCAACTTAGGTCGCGTACCGATCCGCGGCTGCTGGGCCATGTATTAAACAACCTGATCGACAATGCCATAAAGTATACCGAGGAAGGCGGGGTAATGGTGCAACTGACAGCAGAAAAAATTAATCAGCGAAGTTTTCTGAAGATTGCTATCAAAGATACGGGCATTGGCATAGATCCCGCGCATTTCATCAGGATTTTCGAAAGTTTCCGGCAAATCAGCGAAGGCTTCGACCGCGAATACGAAGGCATCGGTATCGGCCTGAGCATTTGCAAGAACTATGTCGACCTGCTCGACGGAGAAATATGGGTGGAAAGCCAATTGAACCAGGGCTCCTCGTTTTTCGTACGCATCCCGGCATGGGAAGGAACGATAGCTTATGAACCTGAAACAACACCCGCACCGAAAGCCTCAGCCACCCCCAAACACACGGCAAAGCCCTATGTACTGATTGTTGAAGATGAAAAAACCAACCGCGAATACATGAAGCACTGCCTTTCGGAGGATTTCGAAGTGGATGTGAGCATTAACGGCCACAAAGCCTTTGAAATGGCCGAAAGAAACAGTTACAGTCTGATTTTTATGGATGTGAATCTTGGCCGGGATATGAGCGGCATACAGGCGCTGAAAAAGATCAGGAACCTCAGCGGATACGCGCATACACCTGTGGCGGCAGTTACTGCCAACGTGATGAAAACCCAACAGGAAGAATTCTACCGCGCCGGATTTACACACTTTCTCGCTAAACCTTTCAAACGAAGGCAGCTATTGGAATTGGCCAAAAATATGTTGAACGATGTAAATGATTGATTGAACGGATTTGGCCGGATTATTGCACCATCGACTCCATTCCCGATGCCGCACTAACCGGCGTCAGGGGGAATTTCGGAAAACCCGCCTTGCTCCGCTCAACATTTTCCGGTTATTGGTATGAATGCAGGTAAGGGCCTCGTGGCAGCGGCCATCATTTTTTGATTAATGTTTAAATTTGTATGTTGAACAATGTAATGTGTCTGTCGGTTTAATTCCAAAAGCAGCGAAATGCAAATAAAACTGATTTCGGAAGTAAATGAGGAATTTGATGTGGTAGCGCAGGGATTCGACGAAAAGCTGTTCCGCTACCTGCTACCGCCATCTTTTATTGCCAGGCTGGTTGAGTTTGGTGGTTCTGCGCCGGGCGACAAGGTTCATATCCGCTTTTTCATTCCCTGGCCTGCGGAATGGGTAAGCCGAATAACCGAATCGTACAGCTCTGCAGAAAAAATGACCTTCACGGATATTGGCGAAAAGCTGCCGTTCGGGATGAAAAGCTGGAAACACATCCACACTGTAGAAATGAGCAGTTTGCAGTCGGCACGTATTATCGATCACATGCATTATTCCTTTGGCAATAAACTCATCGACATGATAATGTATCCTGTGCTTTACTTTGCTTTTGCACCCAGAAAGAAACTTTACAGAAAATATTTTAAAAACCGTAAATCACCTAACAACTAAAAAATTATGGACATTGCAGCATGGCGGGAGGCTACTTACCGCCGGATTTTCGAAAACACCATTCAATACATTCACAACATGCGCAGCAACGATCCTGCGTTCGGGATCACCGAACTGGAAAAAATGCTTCAGAGCGAATACGACCTGCAGGGATTGGCCTGGGAGGGCCGCGGCGAAGTGGGCGAAATCAGGATCGAAGCCACCATAGCCGCCATGCAGCAGGAATTGATCCGCTGGAAAAAGGAGGAAACACCTGTCAATAAAAAATAACCTTTATGAGCTTTCTCGAAATTTTTCTGTGGGGATTTCCTGTTATCATGGTGATGATGACGCTGATCTGGATTGCCGGCGTAATCCTGAAAAATGCCAGCATTGTTGATCCTTTCTGGGGCCTGGGTTTTGTACTGGCCTCATGGTATTACCTGATGCAGACCGGTGAAGCCGGTACCCGCGACTACCTGGTGGTGGCCCTTGTTACGGTTTGGGGATTGCGGTTAAGCATCTATCTGTTTATCAGAAATTATGGCAAGGGCGAAGATTACCGCTACCGCGAATTCAGGGAAAAGTACGGCCCGGAGCGGTACTGGTGGGTGAGCTTCTTTCAGGTGTTCCTGCTTCAGGGTTTCCTGCTCTGGCTGATTTCTGCTCCTTTGCTTGGGGCAATATACTACAGCGACGGACATCTCAATGCCATCGATTATATTGCCATGGCCGTATGGATCATCGGGTTTATGTTCGAAGCCGGCGGCGACTATCAGCTATCACAGTTTAAATCAAAACCTGAAAACAAGGGAAAAGTGCTGCAAAGGGGGTTCTGGAAATATACACGTCACCCAAATTATTTCGGCGACTCGGCAGTATGGTGGGCTTACGGGCTTTTTGCCATCGCAGCAGGATCGTACATCACCCCCCTTGGGTCGATTTTGATGACCGTGCTGATCATTAAAGTTTCCGGCGTGGCCATGCTCGAAAAATCGCTCAAAGACAAAAAACCCGCATATCAGGAATACATTCGGAAAACCAGCGCGTTTTTTCCTTGGTTTCCCAAAGAATAGTGTTTATTTATTGTTTCTTCTTTTCCTGTTTTTCTTAAACAATCCGGGTCCACACTTGTTATTATGTTTAATGAAAAATTAAAATCAATTGAACATTGCATTTCAAAATATCGACATTAATCTCTGGCTGGTATTTTTTATCATGTGGGGATTACCTCTTACCTGGTTCAGAAGCAGGTTTCGCAAAATGGTCTACCAAACCGATCACTGGTGGATCAACATCAAACCAGTTTTTACAGATGAGATTAAAGCACTCACAGGCAGGCTGACCAGCAATTCCCCCGGTTTTATCAAAACCCGGAATTTTTATCGCATTTATCTTTCTGTATATTTTCTGCTATTTTTAACTTATCAATGGTTGAGCTAAACAAAAAAATGAACAATAAAATCAACAAATCAGCAATTGTAATCGGCGCCGGATTCGCAGGAATTTCGGCGGCCACAGGACTTGCAGATAAGGGTTTTACGGTAACCGTTCTCGAAAAAAACAGCAGCCCCGGCGGCCGCGCCCGAAAATTTGAAACCGGAGGCTTCAGTTTCGACATGGGCCCCAGTTGGTACTGGATGCCCGACATTTTCGAATCCTATTTCAATGCTTTCGGAAAATCAGCCTCGGATTACTACAACCTGAAACGTCTTGACCCGTCGTACAGAATTTTTTTCGGCGTGGACGATGTGGTTGATCTCCCGGCAAACCTGGAAAAGATGTACCGCCTGTTCGAATCCATCGAAGAAGGTGCGGGCGACAACCTCAGACAGTTTCTTAATGAAGCCGAATACAAGTACAACGTGGGCATGAAGGAATTTGTGTACAAGCCGAGCCTGTCGTTTCTGGAATATGCCGATCTGCGGCTGATGAAGGCAGCGGTAAAACTGCACATGTTCAAATCGTTCGAAAGCTATGCCCGCCGCTATTTCAGCAATCCGCGGCTGCTGCAAATGCTTGAGTTTCCCATTCTTTTTTTGGGAGGCACAGCCCAGAAAACCCCCGCGCTCTACAGCCTGATGAACTACGGCGACATCAAACTCGGCACCTGGTATCCCATGGGCGGCATGTTTAAAATTGTGGAAGCCATGGTGAAACTGGCAGAGGAAAAAGGGGTGCAGTTTGTATACGACGCACCGGTGGACAAACTTGTTGCAAACGCAAATCGTGTGAAAGAAGTAGTCGCCGGTGAAAATTCCTACCGGGCCGATTACATCATAGGTGCTGCCGATTACCACCACATCGAACAGGATCTGTTGCCGGCTGATTTCAGAAAATATTCAGATAAATACTGGGAAAGCCGTGTGATGTCTCCCTCCACCCTGCTGTGGTATGTGGGTGTAAACAAAAAGCTTCCGGAGCTCGAGCATCACAACCTGCTCTTCGATGAGGAATTCGAGCCGCACGCCCGATCGATCTACGACGATCCGGGATGGCCCGAAAAACCTTCGGCATACGTGTGTATGACATCAAAATACGACGATTCCGTTGCCCCTGAGGGTCATGAAAACCTTTTCATCCTGATCCCGGTTGCACCCGGACTTAGGGACTCGGAGGAGATCCGCAGGAAATACTTTGATATCGTGCTCGACAGGCTCGAGAAACTCATTGGGGAAAACATCAGGGACCACATCGTGTATCACCGAAGCTACGCCCATGCTGATTATCAAAAAGACTACAATGCCTACAAGGGAAACGCATATGGGCTTGCCAATACACTGATGCAAACCGCTTTTCTGAAGCCGTCGCTGCGCAGCCCCAAGGCAAAAAACCTGTACTACGCCGGACAGCTTACCGTGCCCGGCCCCGGGGTTCCGCCGGCCATTATCTCCGGACAGATCGTTTCGAAATTAATTTACGAACGCGAAAATTAATCCCTATGAAAGAGTTGTTTGATATGATTTCGCGCCAGTCGAGCAAAATGACCACCAACACCTACAGCACGTCATTTTCGCTGGGGATACGCTTTTTCAGCAAGCGTTTCCACGATCCCATTTATGCCATCTATGGTTTCGTTCGCTTTGCAGATGAGATTGTGGATACTTTTCATGATTATGATAAAAAATCCCTGCTCGAGGATTTTCGGCGCGACACCTATCAGGCCATCGAAAAAAAGATCAGCCTGAACCCGATACTGAACAACTTCCAGTGGGCTGTAAACAAATACGGAATCGATCGTGAACTCATCGAAACCTTTCTGAAGAGCATGGAAATGGACCTGGATAAGGAAGACTACAACCGCAGGCAATATGAGGAGTATATCCTCGGATCGGCGGAGGTGGTGGGTTTAATGTGCCTGCGCGTTTTCTGCGAGGGCGACCGGCAAAAGTACCAGGAGCTGAAGCCTTCGGCCATGCGCCTTGGCGCTGCTTTTCAGAAAATTAATTTCCTGCGCGACCTCAGCCACGACTTTCACGGGCTGGGACGCTCATATTTTCCGGGAGTCAGCGTAAAGTCGTTCGATGAAATAGCCAAATCCAAAATCGAGGAAGAAATAGAAGGCGATTTCCATGCAGGCCTCGAGGGCATCCGCAAACTTCCGGATGGTGCGCGTTTTGGAGTGTATATGGCGTACGTGTATTTTTACACCCTGTTCAGAAAAATAAAAAAATCCCACTCGCGCCGGCTGCTGAGAGAGCGCGTGCGCGTACCCAACGGCGAAAAATATGCGCTGTTGGTTTCATCCTATTTTAAAAACAAACTCGACCTTATCTGATGAAAAACCTGTTATTGATCATACTGATCCTGATCGCCAATCCGGAAAAAAACGAAAAGCCTGAGATCGATGAGATCAGGCGGATGTTTTTCACGATGGACCGCGAGCAATGCGGTACGCTGTTATTGTTCCGGGCTATCGAGTCGGATAGTTACAGCGATCCCCTGCTGCAGGCTTATGCAGGCGCCACCGAAGCCGCTTCGGCCGAATGCGTGGACGGCGCTTTCAACAAATTGGAATCGTTTTCGCGCGGAAAAAACAACCTGGAAGATGCCGTGGAACGTGATCCACAAAACCCGGAGATTCGCTTTTTAAGATTCGCCACACAGGTCAATCTGCCCAATTTTATTACCTACGACAATATTCGCGATGATAAAACATTAATACTAAACAGGCTTCCACAACTGCTCGGCGGCAAATCCAACGAAGATTTCTGGGTAAGGGTCGCAGAATTTATGGCGGCCACCAATGCACTGAATAAAAATGAAAAGAAGCGCGTAGAACAACTGCTTCAAACAAAC
>JBKHBQ010000070.1:0-15476 GCA_046542305.1 Bacteroidales bacterium | reverse complement strand
ATCTCTTTTTTACTCATATCTTTAAAAATGAATGATTTACTTTTTTCTAACGGCAGTGCCTTTGCGAGGTCTGCGGCTGCTTTCTTCTTCTTCCCTTTCCAGTTTGAGGCGTTTCAGTTCATCGCGCTTGCTCTTGCTGTCTTCTTCGTTTTCGGCAAGTTCTTCCTCAAGCTCTTCCTTCGAACGGGTTTTGATTTTCACATCTTCCTGTTCTTCTTCCCTGGCGCGCTTGTCTTTTTCCACCTTTCTTTCCATCATACCTTCTTCGATGGCTCTGATCATGATTTCGATAATAAGTGCGATGGATTTAGAGGCATCGTCGTTTGCCGGAATGGGGAAGTCGACCTTTTTGGGATCGGAGTTGGTATCCACAATGGCAAACGTGGGGATGTTCAGCTTTTTGGCTTCAGCCACGGCGATGTGTTCCTTGAGGATATCAACGATGAACAGTGCTGACGGCAGGCGGTTCAGATCGGCGATACTGCCGAGCTGTTTTTCCAGTTTCGCACGTTCACGGGCAATCTGAAGACGTTCCCTTTTGGAAATGTTGGTAAAGGTCTTGTCGGTCATCATCTTATCGATGGAGGTCATTTTGCGAACGGCTTTGCGGATGGTGGCGAAATTGGTGAGCATGCCACCGGGCCAACGTTCGGTAACGTAAGGCATTCCTACGCGCTTGATCTTTTCTGCAACGATTTCCTTGGCCTGTTTTTTTGTGGCCACAAACAGGATCTTCTTACCTGATTTTGCGATTTGCTTCAGGGCCGAGGCGGCTTCCTCGATCTTTGCAGCAGTTTTGTAAAGGTCGATAATATGGATCCCGTTGCGCTCCATAAAAATGTATGGCGCCATGTTGGGATTCCATTTTCTTTTCAGGTGCCCAAAGTGTACACCTGCATCCAATAATTCTTCGAAATTTGTTCTGGGCATTGAATTAAAATTTTATGTTTACATTCCGTGAAAGCAACCGGTAAGTAGCTCAGCATTTGCCGAAGTCTCACCGGTTTGGATACTAAACACTTTAATATCCTCGGCTTAACGCTTGCTAAACTGAAACTTCTTACGGGCTTTTTTCTGGCCGGGTTTTTTGCGTTCCACCATCCTGGGATCGCGGCGCAACAGTCCGTTCGACTTAAGCGTCGGGCGAAATTCGGCATCGAGTTCGATCAGGCAACGTGAGATACCAAGTCGAAGGGCTTCGGCCTGGCCTTTGAATCCGCCGCCGTCGAGCACTGCGTCGATGTCGTATTTTCCTTCATTGCTGGTGAGTTCCAGCGGCTGACGTACCACGTACTGGAGTGTGGGCGCCGGAAAATAGCTGTCGATTTCACGCTTGTTGATGGTGATCTTTCCCGAACCGGGCTTCAGATAGACCCGTGCAACTGCAGTCTTTCTCCTGCCTATAGCATTAATCACTTCCATTGCTTATTTAATTTCATTTAAATTGATTTTCTTTGGCTGCTGAGCTTCATGATTGTGCTCAGGACCGGCATACACGAACAGGTTCTTGAACAGGGCGCTGCCCAGCCTGTTCTTGGGAAGCATACCTTTAACGGCATGTTCAATGATGGCTGTAGGCTTCTTGTTCAACATTTGCTTTGCGTTCAGGGATTTTTGTCCGCCCGGGTAGCCCGAATGACGAATGTATTCCTTGGCGTCCCATTTATTTCCGGTCATCCGTACTTTATCGGCATTCACAATAATCACATTGTCACCGCAATCCACATGTGGTGTGAAACTGGGCTTGAGTTTACCGCGAAGCAACATTGCTGCCTTCGATGCCAGCCGGCCTAAAATCTCATTTTCCGCGTCAATAACTACCCATTCTTTCTTAACGGTTTCTTTATTAGCGCTTACTGTTTTGTAACTTAAGGTATCCATTTATTAATCAGTTATTTCTATTCAAAATCAAACACCTCCCCGAAAAAGGGGCTGCAAAAGTAGAACTATTTTTTTAGATAAACAAAATATCCCTCTAAATAATTCTTCGCTGAAATCAGCCGGCAAAAGTATTACTTCGTGTGCAAATACAAAATATATTTTTCATCAGTATTGTCCGCTGAAAAATCATAATCGGTTTACTTTTTCATATTAGATTCCACGATAAGCTCATAAAACCAGTTAGTTAAGTTATTCGGCGACATAGTGTGAATTTTCTGAATCGTATCCGAACACTAAATGATTTTTTATTCTGAGCATTATTTTTTTTAAGTTTGCTTAAAATTTCTTTTTATGATTTCCATATCGAATGAAGATTTCCTCAAGCAGATTTACATGCTTAAAAGTCTCGGACAAAAAGCATCCACCTCGGCTTTGTCGAAAAAACTCGGGATCAGCAACGCTGCCGTCACGGATATGTCGCGCAAGCTCGATCAGCAGGGATATGTTAATTACAGAAAATACCGCGAAATAGAACTTACCCCGAATGGCGAAAAGATTGCCCTGGGGGTAGTGCGGAGACACCGGCTGTGGGAGCTTTTCCTGAACAGAATCCTTGATATCCCGTGGGATAAGGTGCACGCCGAGGCCGAACGGCTCGAGCACCATACTTCCGATTTCCTGATTGATGAAATCGACCGTTTTCTGAATTTTCCTGTCGTGGATCCGCACGGTGATCCCATTCCTGATAAGCACGGGCATTTGGCAGAAATTGAATACATCAGGCTTTCGGAAGTTAATGCCCCGGCCAGGGTGAAGTTGAAAAGAGTGACGCTTCATGATGCAGAAACCCTTGAACTGCTTGATCGGATTTACGTTGCAATAGATGATGAAATGAATGTGTCCGAATATGATGATGACTTACATGAATACCGGATCGAAAGGAATGGCTCTGAAACAACCATACCTGAAAAAGCTGCCGGTCATATTCTGGTTGAGTTGATTGTTAAGAAAAGTTAATGAAGTTAAGCTAACTTAAACATTCTCTGAAAACCATTGTTTTTTTGGCCTGAAACTTAAATATTGAAATGATGAAAAACTTGATTGTATTTATCGGTTTCTTGATGGGTGCGGCAAACGTTTTGAAGGCTCAGGAAAATGGTTATGAGGAATTAATCACCGACCGGCCCGACCAAACTGAGTCGGCGTCCATTGTACCGGCCGGGCATTTTCAAATCGAAACCGGCTTTGTATTCGAGCGTCATGAAATGAATTCCCAGACACATGACAATTTGGAGCTTTTCACCACCTTGCTGCGTTACGGAATAAACGAACGCTTTGAGCTGAGGCTGGGTTCTTCGTATCTGATGCATGAGCTATCAGGAACGGGTGAAGATGTGGAAACTTCCGGTCTTGTACCAATCACGGCGGGAATGAAATTTAAAATGCTTGAAGAAAACGGATTGATTCCCGAAATGGCATTTCTGGCTATTGCCACTCTACCCAATTCAGGAAAGGAAGAGTTTTCGCCGGAGAATACAGCTACAGAATTCAGGTTTAATGCCGAATACACCCTCACCGATTGGCTTGGAATGGGCATAAATCTGGGAGGTGCCTGGAATGGAGCTTCCGTAAAACCTGCAGGAGTTTATACCTTGGTGCTGGCAACCGGGATTGGCGAAAGAACGGTGTTTTTTGTTGAGAGCTATGGTGAATTTCCGCAACATGCACTGCCCGACCACCGGATGAATACCGGCCTGACTTACCTGGTGAAGCACAACATGCAACTGGATGCTTCTGCCGGAATCGGATTATCTGAAATTTCACCTGACTTCTTTGTGAGTGCCGGATTGAGCTGGAGAATTCCTGAGTAAAATTAAAAATCTACATATTATGAAAACATATCTTCACATCTTAATTCTTATTGCCACTGTTTCGGTGGCGCTGCTGTCGTGCAACCGCAGTGTGCGTACAGGAGAGGAAAAAACATCCATTGACAAACCTGAAGTGGTTGCCACAACAACCATGATTGCCGACGTGGTTAAACAAATCGG
This sequence comes from Bacteroidales bacterium, assembly GCA_046542305.1. Taxonomy (GTDB): domain Bacteria; phylum Bacteroidota; class Bacteroidia; order Bacteroidales; family 4484-276; genus JBKHBQ01. The sequence goes on along the minus strand of JBKHBQ010000070.1, from coordinate 11,544 downwards.
CGGTGAGCATATTGAAGTGCACGGCTTGATGGGACCCGGCATCGATCCACATCTGTACAAAGCCACCGAAAGCGATGTGAGCAGGTTGTTCAGTGCGGACATGATCTTTTACAACGGCCTTCACCTGGAAGGAAAAATGGGGGAGGTTTTTGAAAAAATGGAACAACAGGGTAAACAATCTTTCGCCATTGCCGAAGCACTTCCTGAGACGGAACTGATACCGGTTGAAGATTCCGAAGAACAGTACGACCCGCACGTTTGGTTTGATATCAGCAACTGGAAAAAGGTTGCACGGTATGTTGCCGATGCACTGAGTATCAATGATCCTCCGAACAAGGAAAGTTATATGAAAAATCTGAAGGAGTATCTTTCGCAGCTAGATTCCCTTGGGGATTTTGTGCAGCAAAGGATCGGAGAGGTGCCGGTTGAAAACCGGTTATTGGTCACAGCCCATGATGCATTTGAATATTTCGGAAAGGCATATAATTTTGAAGTAATCGGTTTGCAGGGCATCAGCACATCTTCCGAAGCAGGTGCGGCAGATGTGCGGGAGCTGGCCGGGTTGATCGCAGAGCGAAAAATTCCTGCCATCTTCATCGAAACTTCCGTTCCACACCGAAATATTGAGGCCCTGAAAGAGGCCGTCAGGTCGCGTGGTTTCGAAGTGAAGACCGGTGGAGTATTATATTCCGATGCGTTGGGTTCACCGGATTCGGAAGCCGGCGATTACATCGGAATGTACAAACACAATGTAGTAACCATTACGGATGCGCTGAAATAATCATTAAATGAAAAATGCCCTCGAAGTAAACGACTTAACGGTAGCTTATAAACTCAAACCGGTGCTGTGGGATATCGACCTGGATGTTCCGGAAGGGGTGATGATGGCAATTATCGGCCCCAATGGCGCCGGCAAATCCACCCTTATCAAATCGTGTCTTGGCATCGTGAAGCCGCTGGCCGGTGATGTAAAAATTATGGGGAAACCTTACCGTGAGGTGCGTTCCAAAATCGGCTATGTGCCCCAGCGGGGCAGTGTCGACTGGGATTTCCCCACCACCGTTATGGATGTGGTGCGCATGGGAACATACGGAAAACTGGGCTGGATTAAAAGGCCCGGTAAAAAAGAATTGAATCTGGCAAATGCAGCCATCGAAAAAGTTGGGCTCTCGGATTTTGTCAACAGGCAGATCAGCCAGCTCTCGGGCGGACAGCAACAGCGGGTTTTTCTGGCCCGTGCGCTGGTGCAGGATGCCGATTTATATTTCCTCGATGAACCCCTGCAAGGTGTGGATGTCACCACCGAAAAAGCAATTATTGAAATTCTCAAAGAACTGAAATCCATCGGCAAAACTGTGGTGGTGGTGCATCACGACCTTCAAACCGTCCGGCATTATTTCGATTGGGTTACCCTGCTTAATGTAAAAAAGATTGCCAGCGGTCCTGCCGGGGAAATCTTTAACGAAAAAAACCTGAAAGCCACATACGGTTCATCGCTGATGCTGGATTTAAAAACCTGAAAGGCATAATGGATATGCTGCATACGCTTTACGCTGATTATACCGTACGCATTATTGCGGGCGGTACTTTAATACTGGGAATGCTCAGCGGGCTGCTTGGTGTGTTTGCTGTTTTGCGAAAGCAAAGCCTGTTGGGCGATGCAGTGGCACATGCCTCACTGCCGGGTATCGCTCTGGCATTTTTGATCAGCGGAATGAAAAGCCAGTTGTGGCTGTTGTCCGGCGCAGCTATAGCAGGATGGATTGCCAGCTTATGGATTACAGGCATTATCAAAAATACCAGGATCAAAAGCGATTCGGCACTGGCTATGGTGCTGGCCGTATTTTTCGGAATCGGACTGGTACTTCTGACCTATATCCAGAAAATCCCCGATGCCAATCAGGCAGGGCTCGAAACGTTCCTGTTTGGTCAGGCGGCAACGCTCGTCAGGCGCGATGTGATCAACATGGCTGTGATAAGCGCCATGGTTCTTGTAGTGTTGCTGCTGTTCTGGAAAGAATTCAAGCTGATAACCTTCGATCCGCAGTTTGCACGTTCAGCCGGTTTCAGGGTTAAATTTCTCGATATCCTGCTCAATACCCTGATTGTGGTAGCAATTGTTCTGGGGTTGCAGGCAGTGGGCGTAATCCTGATGAGCGCCCTGCTGATTGCTCCTGCGGCGGCTGCCCGTCAATGGACCAACCGGCTGGGAACCATGGCTGTGCTGGCCGCTGTTTTTGGTGCAATGGCCGGATTGACCGGCACCGTCGTTTCGGCTTCAGGATCAAATATTTCCACCGGCCCGGTCATCGTGCTTTCTGCCATTGGTTTGGTGGCGATCTCATTTGTTTTTGCACCGGGCCGCGGGCTCCTGGCGGTTTATCTGCTCAGGCTGAAAAGCAGGAGCGGCATCATGCATACACGGGTCCTGGCCAGGATGTATCAGGTGAGTATGAATCACCGGCAACCTGAACACCGCCACTCCCTGTCGATTTTGAAATCTGTACCGGGATACAGCCGCAAAACCATAAAGTACCTTCAGGAAAATAATTATATCGATGTGGATGCAGGGCAGCAATGGTGCCTCACCGACAAAGGGGTTGAGGCAGCCCGGCAGCTAAAAATGGATAACGGAATTAATTGATGACACAGCCACAGATTGAAATACAAATCATCGCATCGCTGGTGGCCGTAGCCTGCAGCCTGCCCGGAGCCTATCTGGTTCTTCGCAAAATGGCCATGATTACCGATGCCATCACCCACGCCATATTGCCTGGCATTGTGGTGGGCTTTATCCTTACGGGATCTGTCAACTCATTTTTGTTGATCGTTTTGGCGGCTGCTTCGGGGCTGCTGACGGTGGTGCTTGTGGAATTGATCCTCAAAACCAGGCTAATTGCCGAAGATGCGGCCATCGGACTGGTGTTCTCCGCGTTGTTCAGTATCGGTGTCATTCTTATTTCTAAAAATGTAGGAAACGTACATTTGGATACCGACACGGTTTTGTTGGGCGAACTGGCTTTTGCACCTTTCGACAGGCTGATGATTGCCGGATGGGATGCCGGCCCTAAAAGTGCATGGGTGATGGGCATAATTTTAATCCTGAATTTACTCTTCATTGGCATTTTTTATAAGGAATTGAAGTTAAGTACATTCGATGCCGGCTTGGCTGCAAGCCTAGGATTTGCCCCGGCTGTACTCAATTACGCTCTGATGGGACTGGTTTCGGTTACCACAGTAGGGGCATTTGATGCGGTTGGTGCCATTCTGGTGGTAGCGCTGATGATCGCGCCGGCGGCAACAGCGTATCTGATTACCGATAAGCTGAAGTGGATGATCCTGATCTCGGCGGTTGCCGGAATCGTTTCTGCCATTTCAGGTTACTGGGTGGCCCGAATGCTGGATGCTTCCATCGCAGGTTCGATGGCGATGATGTGCGGCCTGATTTTTCTGATGGCTTATCTCTTGGCTCCCGGCAGAGGCATCATTGCCGTGCTCCACCGCCGCAAAAGGCAAAAGCTTGAATTTGCCCAAATGACCCTGCTGATGCATGTGGTTAATCATATGGGTACGGAAAAAGAGCAAACCGAAAGTCATATTTCGCACCTTCGCGACCATTTTGGCTGGAACAAACAATTTGTGGATGCTGTTGTGAAGCGATCGGTAAAGCAGGGCATTATAAAACTCGACGGGCAACTGATTATCGTTACAAACAAAGGAGAAAGATTTACAGATGCTGCCAATGCCCTGATCAGTGCCGGACATCACCCTGGATTCAGCAGGCTCAAAAACGAGTTTATGATCTTTACGGATTAGACTTTCTGTTAAAAACCAGCGAAACGGCAGCGCCTCCCGCAGGATCATTTTCCAGCTCAAGAACCCCGGAGTGAACGTCCATTACCAGCTTAACCGCCGGCAATCCCAGTCCGAAGCCGCCATAGTTTTCAGCGGAAAGATCCTTATCGAAAATCTCAAAGGTTCTGCTAAGATCTTTGTCTGAAAAACCGGGACCGCTGTCGTGAATCCTCAACCGGACCTTCCCGTTGTGTTCCTTTGCGGCAATGTTGATCCTTCCATTCTCCGGAGTGGCTTCGATGGCATTTTCCAGAATTCTCTCCACCGAATTCAGCAGCAGAGGCCTGTCGCCGGGAATAAACATCCTGTTTAAGATTTTGTTGATCACCTGTATTTTTTTGGCCCGTATCCAGGCTTCATGGCGCTGAATGGCCTCCGAGATGATCTCGTGTAAACTAACCGTTTCAAGGTCCAGATTGTATTTTCCCAACTGTATTTCAGTGATCAGCAGTGCGGTTTCTGACAGGTTTATCAGCTTTTGCGCAGAGGTACGGATGTACTCCAGCGATTCCAGGTGCTCCTTGTCCCTGAGCGATTCCTGCAGGATTTCGGTAAACCCGTTGAGGATGTTGAGCGGGGTGCGGAGTTCATGGCTGATGAGGCCGAGAAAGTTGTTTTTGGCTTTTTCAAGGATACCCAATTGCTGATAAGCCTGTTTGAGTTCATAGGTTCTTTCCTGCACTTTCTCTTCCAGCTTTTCATTCATTCTTGCGAGCTGCTCATTTTGTTTTTTCAGCTCGATCTGGGTTTTCACCCTGGCCAGCAGTTCTTCGGTTTTAAAGGGTTTGGTAAGGTAATCCTGTGCTCCGAGTTCAAAGCCTTTCAGTACACTGTCCATATCTGTCCGGGCCGTGAGGAAAATAATAGGCATTTCGCGGCTGCTCCACCGTGAACGGATATTTCTGCACACTTCAAATCCATCCATTCCTGGCATCAAAATATCGAGCAATACCAGGTCAAATTCGGTGTAGGTTAACATTTCAAGGGCTTCTTTTCCGCTGGTGGCAAAGGATACATCATATTGCTGTTCCATCAGGATGCTTCCGATTACCTGGATGTTTTGCGATACATCGTCGATAACGAGAATCCTGATCGAGTTGTTTTCAAGGTTTTTCATTCTTTTTTAATGCTGTTCGTGGTTAATGCGTGAATTATTTCAGGATAACGTTTTAATACCGCTTTGGCTTTATCGATATCAAAAGTGTTTACTGCGTTTCGCAATTCGCCGGCGCACAATATCAGAGATTTCAGTTGTTCTTTTTCTGCAACCTCTGAAAGCTGGCCTGCAAAATCCCTGATGCGGTTCATCGAGTTCGAACCATATACTTCCGACCATATCTTCATCATATTGTCGTTAAGGAAATTCCGTGCCGAAACATCAACGTTTTGGCGGTCTTCCGCAATCATTTGTTCCAGAGCCCTGTCGTCACGGTCGGTCACCTCAGGTTTTCCTGTAATGCGGTGAGGCAGGTACTTCGCCATTTCCTCCAGCAGTTCGTACATGTATACCGGTTTGGCAATAAATGCGGCAAACAGCTCTTTTTGCTCATCCGTAAAATCCGAATAAAAATTGGAGGCCGTGAATGCAAAAATGGGAATATGGGTGGTTTCGCTGTTCTTTTTCAAAGCGGCTGAAGCCTCGAATCCATCCATGAAAGGCATCTTCAGATCCATCAGGATAAGATCCGGCCTGACTTGCATGGCGATTTCCACTGCTTCGCGGCCGTTTTCGGCTTCTTCGACTAAAATCTGTGAATTCTCGAAACTGGCCCTGATCAGGCTTCTGTTCATTTCTTCGTCATCCGCGATAAGAATGGTGCATTTGCCGAATTCAATGTTAGAAAACTCATGAAGGTTTTCCGTTTGCGATTGTTCATCTTTTATGATATTACTTACAGGGATATTCCTAAACCTGAGTGTAAAAGTACTTCCGGTGCCAGGCTGGCTTTCCAGGGTCAGTTCGCCATTCATCATTTCGGTGAGGCGTTTTGAAATTGAAAGTCCCAGCCCCGATCCGCCCATCTCGGTCCGGTTTTGCTGATTGACCTGCCTGAAGGATTCGAAAACTTCATTTTGGTGCGCTGCATCAATGCCTATTCCAGTATCCTGAACTTTAATGATCAGGTTGGCTGAACTGCTGAACCTGCAGGCGGGTTTTGAATCATGGTCGGTTTGTACAATAATCTTCACAAACCCTCTTTCCGTAAATTTTATGGCGTTGCCTATCAGGTTCACCAGGATTTGCCGCAGGCGTACCTCATCAATATAAAAACAGGAGGGGAGATAACGGTCGATTTCGAGCTCGAGTGTCAGGTCTTTTTCCTGTGCTTTAAGATTAAAAACCTCGCCCAGGTCATAAATCATCGATTTAAGGTTTATATGCTCGGGTTTGAGCTGCATGCGTCCCGCTTCTATTTTCGACATGTCAAGAATATCGTTGAGGAATTGAAGCAGATTATAGCTGCTGACTTCAATGGAGCGGATGTATTTTTTGAGCTTTGCGTCGGTAATATGCTTCTTGAGGATGCTGTTGAAACCAATGATGATATTGAGCGGCGTTCGCACTTCATGGCTGATATTGGCCAAAAACTGGCTTTTAAATTCAAGGGCCTTTTCGGTTTCCTCCTTGGCAAGGGTAAGCTCCCGGTTCAGGTGCTCGAGCTGCTCTTTCTTCTGCATCAGTTGCAGATTCAGGTTGTGCGATTTCCGCCAGAAATAGGCAATAACCAGGACTCCGAGTATAGCCAGTAAAATTGATGTAATAAGAAACCTGTTGATCTTCATGTGCCGATCGGCGCGTAATTCTTCGTTTATAACCTTTTCGGCCAGCAGCGCGTTTTCCTGCTCCTTTCGCTCGAGTTCATAAATGGCTTGCATGGTGCGTATTTCGCGGTTTTTGTCTATATTGAAAAGGGAATCTTTAAACTTGGTATAGAGTTTATTGTTTTCGTACGCCATTTCAAAATCCCCTACTTTGGCATAATGATTTGCCAGGATCCGGTGTATGCTTTTGATGGCAAACAGGTAATTGTTTTCCCTGGCTTTTTTCAGGCTTTCATTCAGGTACCTGAAACCCTTTTCGGTTTGGCCGAGAAGAAAATATGCTTCGCCAATGTTTTGACTGATGGTAATGCGATATGTTGTTCCAATATATTCTCTGAGCGAATCGGCTTTCAAATAGGCTTCAAGCGCTTTAGGATAGTCTTTTTTAGCCGTGTACACCGAGCCCATGTTATTGTAGTAGTAAACCTTGGCAGCATGGAAATCGCTTGCAAGAATTTGCTCCCTGATCTGGTCAAGAACGGCTTTTGCTGAATCTGTTCTGTTTAAGAAAATAAGTGCAACTGCCATATTCAGTTTTGTTAATGGCAATGACAGGGTGGTATCGCCTCTTTGCTTTTTTAATTCCATCGATCTGCCGTAATATTCAAGGCTTTCTTCGTACATTTCGATGGTCTGATTCAGCACCCCCAGATTATTAAGTGCCTGTGCGGTCATTTTAATATCGTTGCCTGCTTCGGCAATTTCCAATGCTTTTGTCCAGTAGTAGGAAGTTTTTCCATAGTCACCGGTATAAAAATATGTTTCGCCGATACGGACGTTGAAGGCGCTTTCAAATACTATATTGTCGAGGCTGTAGGCATATGCGGCGGCTTCTTCGCACAATTTGCGGCAGGTATCGTAATATTCCCCACCGGCTTTCAGCAAGTGAATTGTCAGGTCTTCGTAGGCCCTGAGCAACCCGATATCGGTGGTGGTGTCGTGGGTTCTGATGTCGCTCAGGCTGTCGCTGATACGCCAGATGCTGTCGGCATAGATGTCAGCCATTGCCACGAGCCGGATGAATAATATCAAAAAGAGGAATAAGCAGAACTTCTTTTTCATATGCTTCAAATTAGGTAAGGAACGCTTGTGTATCTTATCGATAGAATATTCTGATGATTCCTGCTGCTATCCGGCATCATGCACATAAGGCAGGGTAAATCTGAATTCCGTTCCCTGATCCGCCTCGCTGATCACAGCAATTTTTCCGCCGTTATGCTCTACAAAATCCTTCACCAGATTCAGTCCGATTCCCGTGCCTTTTTCGTTGTTGGTGCCGTAGGTAGAAAAGTATTCATAAGGTTTAAAGATTTTCTGGAGGTTTTCCTCTTTAATTCCTATGCCCTCGTCGCGGATAATAACCTCGGCAAACTTACCCGTCCGGTTAATGGAAACGTAAACGTTTCCGTTTCTGTGCGAAAATTTTATTGCATTCGAAAACAAGTTCCTCAGGATTGTATTGAGCATGTTTTCATCGGCATATACCTTTATGTTGGTGTCGAGTTTTCGATGGAAGCAAATCTGTTTTTGTGCAGCCGTGTGCCTGAGCAGGTCCAGGTTTTCAAGCACAATGTTATTCAAATCGAGCGTATCGGGTCTGAAATCGATGGTATTATTTTGGCTGCGGGCCCATTTAAGCAGGTTTTGAAGCAGATCGTACGATCGGTCGGCAGAATGCTTGAGGTCCTTCAGGGTTTCCATCACAAGTTCCTCCTCCATGTTGTTCAGGTTGGAGATCAACATCTCCAGGGCTGAGCTGAAGTTTCCCACCGGCCCCCTCAGGTCGTGCGCTATGATGGAGAAAAGCTTGTCTTTCATCGCATTGGATTTTTTAAGCTCCTCCGTGGTATATTTCAGGATGATGTGGGTTTGTACGCGTGCTAATAACTCCGCTGTTTTAAAGGGTTTGGTAAGATAATCCACCGCTCCGAGTTCAAAACCTTTCACCAGGCTGTCAGAATCAGATTTGGCAGTGAGGAAGATTACCGGAATGTGTTTGGTTTCGTCTTCATTTTTGAGCAGGCGGCAGGTTTCGAATCCATCCATGCCCGGCATCATAATGTCGAGCAGGATCAAGTCATAATCGAATTTGCGGGCTTTGTCGATGGCATCACTGCCATTGTCGGTGAATGCAACTTCATATCCTGCCTTTCTTAATATATTGCCCAGCACCTGAATGTTGGTGGGAATATCATCTACAATTAGAATTCTGAACTTTTTTGCATTCATTTTGTCACCTTCAGTTGTTCGATGAAATGGGGAAATTGATTTAATATCTTCTTCATGCTGCTCACATCAAAGCTTTCCGACGAATCCACGAGCGATTTGCCATAGCTGGCAAGGCGTTCACAGTTGTGTTCGTTACCAATATCCTGCAATTCAATTCCAAATTTAGTAATTTCATCGATAAATCCACTTTGATTTACCTGTTCCCAAACGGGAAATATGTCGCTTCTGAGCAAAGATATCAGTTCTTCGTTGGCTTCGAAGCTCTGCGCCTGCACGATAGCCGGTTCGCCATTCCCTTGGTTTTCGGGTTTTTTCTTCACGATTTCGTGGGGCAGATATTTAATGAGCATACGGATCAGACTCGACAGTTTCACGGGTTTTTTCAGAAAATCGTCAAACCCTGCATTGGCAATCTTTTTTATTTCCTCTTCCATCACCGAAGCGGTAAGTGCCACTACCCGAACGTCCTTAAGTCCCGGCTCCTCCCTTATCAGTCGGGTGGCTTCAATTCCATCCATCGAAGGCATGCGGATATCCATCAGGATAATCTCGGGATTATGCAATTTTGCCTGATCCAGGGCCTCTTTTCCATTGGAGGCTTCGTAGGTTTGAAGGTTGGCATTCTTCAGAAATTCCTTAATAAGAAAACGGTTGTGGATTACATCATCTGCAATCAGCACGGTGGAATTTCTGAATTTTACATCTTTTATATTAATATCCCTGCGTCCGGAAACGGGGGTTTCGGTTTTAAGCGCTTTAACTGCTTTAAGTATCAGACTGAAGGTGGTTCCTTTTCCCGAAATGCTTACAAAGCTGATGTTTCCGTTCATCAGTGCGGCAAGTTTTTTCGAAATGAAGAGCCCCAGTCCGGTGCCGTTAACAGCCGCAGTGTGGCCGCTATCGCTGTCGAAGGCGTCCATGATGGCTTTTTGTTGCTCCGGTGGAATGCCGGGCCCCGAGTCGTGAATATCCACCGAAATGTCGATTTCAGGGGCAGTTTTTCGTTCTTCCAGCACCTTTACCACCATGCGCACAGAACCGCTGTTGGAAAACCTGATGGCATTCCCAACCAGGTTGAACAGGATCTGCCTTACCCGGATCTCGTCCAAAAGCAAAACCTTCGGAAGCCTTTCATCTATCAGCATTTCGAAACCGAGTTGTTTTTCGGCGGCTTGTTTGGAGAAGGTATTTTCGATGTCGTCGAATATCATGCGGGGATTGGCCGGTTCGAAAACGACGCGCAGGCTTTTGTTTTCAATTTTCGAAAGATCCAGGATGTCGTCGATCAGCCTCAGCAGGTTCTTTGTTGCCGATCTGATGGCATTGAGGTATTTTTCCTGCTGCTCCTCCACAGCCTGCCCCAGCAGAATGTCTGTAAAACCAAGTACCGCATTCATGGGTGTACGGATTTCATGGCTGATGCCTGCAAGAAAATCGGTTTTAAACGTTTTGTTCACGGCTGATTGTTGGTTCGCCTGTTCAAGGTCAGCAGCTTTCTTTTCGAGCAGTACGATTTTGGCCGTTAATTTTCTGCGTTCTTCACGCGAAAGCCAGATAAGGAAAGCTATAGCAATTCCGGCAAGAACCAGGAAAAAAAGCAAACCGAAAAACCACAGCGGCTCCAGGGTGATTAACTGAAGTGATGAATGTGAGATGAGATTTTCGGCCGGAGCGGCGCCTGTATCATGAAGTGATGAAGAATACATCTGAGTGCTTGCTGCTGTTGCTCCCATATTATTAAATAAGGTGTATCGGAAAAATAATGCCATGCCAGTAATACTTGCCGGTGACCATTTCGTGATGCTGTGTTTCAAAATCCGAAACTTTCGTGAATTATGTAAAGCAATCCTGTCGAGCTTCATTTTTCTGGTTTTCCGGCACGGCCGGGCTATTGTGGCAAATATATCAATAATCCTGACTAGTGGTAAAATAATTCAAAAAAACTGCGAATTAATTTTGTTTTAATGAAAAAGGTCGTACCTTTGCGCCCGCAAAAATCGGAACTTTAATATAATTATTTAGTTCCGAAGATGCAAGAAAAAGAAGAGAAATTAAAAGGAAACCTGATAAGGTGAGGTAGTTAAAGGTTTCATACAGTGGCTGATAGGCTGCTGGTTACCTCGAAACATACAACTTTTATCTTTCCTTTCAATTTCCCTCTCTATTCGTTTTTTTTTGAACAGGCGCTTTCAGTTACATGCTGAAACATGCTCATTCATAATTTTTTTTTTTGAGCAGTACATTGAATTGTTTAAAAATTTAATACTTTTGCACGCCCAAAATTAAAGGGGTTTTTGTAACAAAAATTTAACCAAAAGTCTTGATATGCCGACGATACAACAGTTAGTTCGCAAAGGACGTAAGAAACTAACGGAGAAAAGCAAATCTCCGGCACTGGATTCATGTCCGCAGCGCAGGGGAGTTTGCGTACGTGTTTACACCACCACACCAAAGAAGCCGAATTCGGCTATGCGCAAGGTAGCCAGGGTAAGGCTCACCAATGGTAAAGAGGTTAACGCATACATTCCGGGCGAAGGTCATAACCTGCAGGAACACTCCATAGTGATGATCCGTGGCGGACGTGTTAAGGATCTCCCCGGCGTGCGTTACCACATCATCAGGGGCGCCTTGGATACC